>CAZGDA010000059.1:0-16060 GCA_964524425.1 uncultured Anaerolineaceae bacterium
CCGAGGGATTGGTTGTATTTCTCGATCTCAGCGGTTATCTGTGCCTGGCGACGAGCGATATATAGGTTGATAAGTGCTTCCATTCTTGGGTCAGGGTAGGTGCGAATGCCCAGTTTGTAATTTTCTTGGGCTCGCTCTGTGTGGCGGATTTCTCCCCACATTGCAATTGGAATAGACTCTTGTGTTTCGGGGTGGGGCAGGGGAAAGTCCACGTACACTTCGGCTGTCTCGAAGAACGTTTTAGTAATGATGTCTTGAATGGCAATAACGATAACGCCGATGCCATGCGTGGAAATGTCGTTTAGTTTGCCAAACAAGCGCACGTTCCCGTCCGGTGTGCTGATGACGACAGTAGGGGCGTTATCGTAATCCAGGTCGACGCGAATCGATTCGCGTTTGCGAAAAGACGGGTCAGAAAAAACGAAATCGGTGAGGATAGCAACCTGCTCGTTGATGTTGATGGTCATCACGGCGGCTTTAATCGGCTTGGGAAAAAGGTGGCTTAAGATGTACGTTTGCCCTTCGAGGTTGAGGAGCAACGCCTGGTTGTGATGGAATTTTAACGTCAAGCGGTCGTTAATTACTTTTATGACTGTAGCGTCGTGAGAAATTGGAACGCCTTTATAGACGTTGATCAGCTTTACTTGTCTATCATCCCCGGATGCAAGCATAAATTTGGCGACGATCATCTTTGCGTCGCTGGATTTTTTAATTGTGCGTGGGTCGTATCCATACATTCTATGGATATTGTAATCTAAAAAGACGGAACTTCAAAGGAATTAGAGTGGATACCACCAATTGCCGACCCCAGCGTTAGTATTGCGATACGTATCGCTGTATTGTTCGACTTCATTAAGGATTTCGGAATGGCGTTGAGCGATGAAATGGTGAATGCGCATTTCCGTTTCTTTATCCGGTGAAATTTGAATTCCAAGCGTGTGCGTTTCCTGGTTACTACCAATATAACGCACGGTTCCCGGAAGAGTCAGGTCTTGATAGGTGTTTTCCCCTGGGATAGGTAAGCTAAGGCTGATGTAAACCCACGCCCCGCGTCCAAAATTTTCTGAGATGACTTCGGCGATGGCGATCACTTCTACCCCTATCCCTGTGGCGGAGATGTCGTTAAGCTTGCCCAGTAACCGGACATCGCTGTTTCGCGAAATGATGACTACGTTCGTTTGCTCGTCCGGCTCTACGTCAACGCGGATATTGGTACGCTTACCGATAGACGGGTCGGCGAAGGAAAAATCGGTCAGGATGGCGATTTGTTCTGCTGTATTAACGGACATCACTTTTGCTTTGATGGGACGGTCAAAAAGTTTACTTTGAATATACGTCTGCCCTTCTATGTTCAGGCAAAGCGCTTGGTTTTTGTGTACTTTGACGGTTAGGCGTTCGTTGATGACGCGAATTATTGAAGCAGCGTAGGAAATTGGCACACCTTTATATACGTTCAACAAAGTAACTTCACGTTCGTCTGAATTTGCGAGCGCGAACTTTGAGACGATGGTTTTTGTAATGCCAGATTTCCTGACAATCAATGGATTGTATGCGTCCATGATTTCTCCATACCAACGCGTTAACGGGTCATCTAATTAATAGACTCTTACCCTATATAGTTATCGCATCGAAAAGACAAAACTTAAGCATTCTGGGTAATTGTATCAAGGATTTCTCTTTTTTTGTAGGCGTGAGAGCCTGTATTCCAAATCTGATCGCCATTTGCTGCGCTCCAAGGTGGGGAAGCCAGCTTGGAAGGTTATTTGGAGAGCGCTTTCAACCCAGTTTTCAGCGCTGGCATAGTCCCGTCGCTGGTGCTCGTAAAACTTTGCCAGTTCAACGTGAGCATAAAGTTGAGCGTGAGCAGCAGCGATCTCCCAAAGGGATACTGCCGCGTCCCACTTGCCGCGTTGTTTAAATAGAAAGGAGAGCCGTTCAACTGCTTGGAGGAATACGTTGGACGGTAAATCTGCCAGGCTTAATGCCTGTTCGTAAAGCAATGCGGCGGATGTTGTATTTCCTAACGCTTCGTATAGACGTGCGATCCCTACAAGATCAATTGCCGGAGTCTCAGGGCGGTTTAGTGGGTCTTCCAGCAAGCTGGTGAGATGGTTTAACAATGTAACCATGGAGAGCACGTCTTTTAAGTTGTGGTAAAAGACGCTCTTAATCAAGCGCGCATCCCCGCTGTTTAGATAATCTACGTAAAGCTGGGGGATGATCCACGAAGGAATATCTGCCTGGTCGCGCAGGATGCCCAGGATTTGCGCCTCGAGATCAAGGAGGGTGCGACTGGGCAGACGTTCTTTCCACAATCGGCGCGCCAGGTGGAGCAGATCCAGATGACAAAGGTTTGAGAAGGGAGCGCTCAAGCCTTGTAAGGTAAAGCGAGTGCGTAATACAGGCACGTCAAATGCTTTTCCATTAAACGTAACCAAGACACGACACCCGGAAAGGAATTGCGCCAACGCAACCAGTTGGCAATCCTCCTCGGCTGGATTACGAAGAAAGAATTGTTTCACCTGGAAAATGTCCGCCTTTGCCCTTCCTACACCGATGAGGAAGGCGTACGTACCTGCACTTGATGATAGCCCTGTTGTCTCAATATCCAGAAAGGCGTATTCCTCGGCGCAGCAGTGCAGAATTTCATTCTCACCTGCCCAAAGGGCGACAATTTCTGGCGGTGTGCTTATGCTAAGCGGATACAGACCGTGTTGAATTTGGGTGGAGTACTCGTTGATGACGACGTATGCTTCTCCGTAGAGCGTGTTTTCAGTAACACCTGGTATGACGTGTTCGATAGTGTGTGGATTACGTTGAACAGGCGCAGTGATATCTTTTGCTCCGACTTTTACTCCCAGCGTTTTGAGACGTTCAGCGAGGTCAGGTTTTAGCAAAATTTACCCCCCTTTGGCTTTGTGCAACGTTTATACCGGTTAGGGCAGATAATATAGCCAGGGTTTCACGCTTTCCACCGGTTCCATTTTCACCACCGGGTCCAACGCAAGAAGGGCAACCGTCTGTGCAGGGGCAATTCGAGACGAGATTGTAAGTGTGCTGTATGAGATTATCGTGGATTTCGAACAGACGTTGGCTAAAACCGATGCCGGCGGGGATGCGATCATAGATGACTACGATAGGCGCACCATCCGCGAGGGGAGACTGTGCGTCGGAGTGGACGCCCAGGTCGTTTGCATCACACATGAGAAAGAGAGGGCAAAGCTGGCTAAGTGCAAAGGCAAGCCCTGCTAGCCCACTGCGCACGCGCACCGCCGTTTCCACGCGGCGGTGACAGGCTGGACAGAGTGTGATCAGGTTCTCCAGACGATTGGCTTCGCTAGGGGAGGAAAATGAGCGGAAAGGTATCTTGTGATGAACGTGATGGGCGCGCTCGCTTTCCGCAGCAGCGCATACCTGGCAACGATAGTTATCGCGGGCGCGCACGACGTTTCGCAATTTATCCCATCCGGCGCCGTATTCATTGGGATCGTTATTCCACAAACCGTCAGCGCGTAGTCTTTCCACAGTTTCAGCAGCCAGAGACAACCAGTAACCAGTGGTGAGCATACTGGCAGGGGGCAGTTCGAGCGTTGCTTGACTGAGAAGAACCCGCGTTTGCCAGTGAATGCGCTTGAAGCCGATAACTCGGTTGGTGATGGTTAAGTCCCCGAAGGATATCGTACACCCGGTGGCAGGCGCTTGTTGATGGATTTGGGCTAATTTTACTTCGGTTTCTAAAGTCGGTTCGGTAAAATATTCTTCCTGGCAGGGTGTGAGAAAGGCGTGGTTGTTTTCCATGTCCAGGTCTTCTACAAGGTACGTTTGTCCTTCGTGCAGGTAGATGGCGCCGGGATGCACCATCCAGGGAGCGCTGGCTTTGTCTACCTCACCAACGACACCCTGGCGGCTTTCCAGCATGATTCTTTCCTGGGTTGTACTGCGCAGGGAAATACCTTCTGCGGGATAATTCAATCCTTTCCAGTAATATTTTGAATTATTGTGGTGCAGGATGCCTTCCTGAATCAGATAATCCAGAATCTCGTGAAGCTGATTGACGGGCAGGCTGCCAAACTGTTCTTCTTCTCGAAATGGAAGTTCGTAGGCGGCGCATTGAAGGTGATTAAGGAGGATGAGCAAATGATCTGGATTGATGAGCGCTTGCTCTGGAGAAAGCCCAAAGAAATACTCGGGGTGGCGCGCCAGGAACTGGTCTAGTGGGCTGGCAGATAAAAGGAGAACCGCCAGAGAAGAGGTTTCCCCTCTGCCGGCGCGCCCGGCTTGCTGCCAGGTGGATGCGATTGTGCCCGGGTATCCAGCCAGTAAAGATGCTTCCATACTGCCAATGTCAATACCTAACTCAAGGGCGTTCGTGGTGATAACCATGCGGATTTCCTTGTTGCGCAATCCTTGTTCTATTTCCCGCCGTTCATTAGCAAGGTAGCCGCTGCGATAGCCGCGTATCCGTTTTCGGTCGGAGATGCGGGGGGAATCTTGCAGCGTCTTGAGCATCATTTCTACGGATTTACGCGAGCGGCTGAAGAGGATCGTTTGAACGTTGTGGGACAATAAATCATCTGCCAGGCGCAGACTTTCTTGTAAAACGCCGCGGCGTAACCCCAGCGCGGGGTCAACAAGGGGTGGGTTGTATAGTAAGAAGTTCCGTTCGCCGCGCCCTGACCCATCCTGATTGATAAGTGTGATAGGAGTATCTGTTAGACGTTGTCCTAATTCAAGGGGATTGGCAATGGTAGCGGAGGTGAGAATGAATTGTGGTTCTGCGCCATAAAAACGCGCCACCCGTTTTAAGCGGCGCAGCAGATTAGCGACGTGAGAACCAAACACGCCGCGATACGTGTGCATCTCGTCTATGATAACGAAACGGAGATTGTGGAAGAATTCATCCCAACGAGTGTGGTAAGGAAGGATGCCAAGATGTAACATATCTGGATTGCTAAAAAGCAACCGCGCTCTATCACGGATCTGGCTGCGGTGATGTTGAGCGGTATCTCCATCGTATATTGCCGTGGCAAGCGCTGGGCTGCCTGCTGGCATGGCAGCGATGAAATTTTGCAGCCTGGTGTGTTGGTCTTGGGTGAGGGCTTTTGTGGGGAAGAGAAAGAGGGCACGCCCCTGCGTATCATATAGCAAGGAATTCAACACCGGCAGCAAGTAGCACAGGCTTTTGCCGCTGGCGGTTCCACTGGTGATGACGAGACTGTGTCCCTGACTCACATGCTGAAAAGTCGTTGCCTGGTGAGAAAAAAGCGTCTGGATTCCCGAAGTGTGCAACGCGCCTACCAATGCAGGGTGGAGATTGGTTGGCAAAGGCAGCAAGTCTGCGGCGCGGGAGGGAAGGACACGCCATTCGATGACGCTTTCGGAAAAATCAGGGTCGTTGTGCCAACGCGTCAATATAGAATGGATAGACATGCGATTCATCATACCACAAAATCGTGCGTTTGAGCGCGGTTTCAAAAATGGCACAGGAATTGCACTGGATAATACAGGAATGGCGTGCCTGTGTGTGAATCTTTATCAGGGATAGGATAAGCGTATGAAAGCGTTCAGAAGATTGAAACCAACTTCAATAATTTATTATTGTTTTCCGTTGGTGTTTGTGGCATTGTGTATGGGTGTATTTCCAAAAAACACCGTTCATGCGGCGGTTGGGTGGCAAGAGCCTGTTTCCTGGCTGCCGCTTGCAGTTTTCGGAACACAGCAAAGCGCGCCTGGGCAGACTTCTCACAACATTAGCGGGCGTGTTGTAGATAACAACGCAGCAGGGATGCCTGGTGTAACCATCACCGCACGCAAAGATGGTCAGGCGCCTATTACAACGACAACGGATAGTGCGGGCAATTATACGTTGACCGGAATGGCTACTGGAATGTATAGCATTAATGCTTCAAGAAGTGGTTATCAGTTTACGCCAGCTGAGTTCAGCGTGCGTGTCCCAGATGATACCAGTGTAGCAGATTTTATCGGAAAGTTGCAGTCTGTAACTTATTCTGCTTTGGGGTTTGTCAAGGAACAATATGAAGCCCC
This sequence comes from uncultured Anaerolineaceae bacterium, assembly GCA_964524425.1. Lineage (GTDB taxonomy): Bacteria > Chloroflexota > Anaerolineae > Anaerolineales > DRKV01 > JBAXBF01. The sequence continues at coordinate 6,046 of CAZGDA010000059.1, forward strand.
AATGAGTGGAGTGACTCTGACGGACGACGAGGGACACACGGCGGTTACCGATGTCAGTGGGAATTTCACCCTCAAGGGATTAACGGAAGGGACGCATTTTGTCATGCCGTCCAAGCAAGGTTACGTATTCACTCCGGCGCGGCGCTGTAGCAATATCCCACCGGATGTTGATAGCCTTGTTTTTGTAGGTATTGGCAAGCCGTATAATCTGAGCAACGTAACTGGTAAAGTGATGGACCCAAATGGGGATGCGCTTGCGGGAGTTACGATCAGCGTGGGGAGAGGCGTTTTTGCAGCTACAGATAGCAATGGAAATTATTCACTCGAAGATATCAGCCCAGGAGTATATACCGTGCGCGCTTTGAAGATCGGATACACCTTCACACCAGAATCGCGCACAATCACCCTGCCGCAAAATGCCGCTGGTCAAGACTTTGTAGGTAAGAAATAAATAATTGTTGTGCACTTTTATTATTATTGGCACGGTAGTTGCAACTTTATCAACCAGACTTCTCTATCAGGAGGATAAGCAGCATGAGTACGAAATATTTTTCTTTGAAAGGTTCTTCACCGAAAAGCCCGTCTCTGGGGAACTGGTGGCGCGTGCTTTTACCGGTGATCTTAGCGTTTCCGCTGTTGTTGGGTATGGGGCAGGGTGATTTTGCCCAGGCTGCCCAACCGCAAGGAACGCCGACCCCGGTATTGCGCTTGAGTAACCCTGCTTCACCAGCAGCGCCGCAGCAAGGAGTACCAGCAAACCCCGTCGTGCCTCAAACAGGAGAGGGAGGGCAGGTAGAGGTTTTGCCGGTGCAGACGAAGCCTCAAGCTGCGCTGAGTCAAGCGGAGATATGGCCCTGGGGGCATAGAAACCCTGAACCGAAAGCAGTTTATAACGCGGCTGTCGCTCATCAGCAGGCTTTTGCCGGAGTGAATCAGGTCGGTATGGCTGCTTTACCGCCAGCTTATAATATGACTTCTATCAGTCAGATCGGCGGGGCGTCTTACCGCGTTACGGTCAAGGGCGATTATGCTTATATGGGATTGCAATATCGCCTGGCGATTTTGAATGTGGCGAATCCGGCTGCGCCTGTGCTGATGGGGATGACCGGCACCTGGCCAGATAAAGTGTTGGGAGTGGACGTTGACAGCGCCCAGAAACACGCTTACGTGGCAGCCGGGAATCAGGGGCTGCGCATTATTGACCTGACAAATATGAGCACACCAACCGAAAGCGGGTACTACAATAATGCACCTGAAGGCGGTTACGCCTGGGATTTGAAATTGTGGGACTCGCGCGTGTTCATTGCAGATGGAGATGCCGGCTTGCAGATTGTAGACATCAGCAATCCAAAATCACCCCAAAAGCGTGGTTGTTTCGATACGTCCGGCAGCGCCTATGACGTGGACGTGTTTAAGGTTTCTGTAACTGGCAGTGCAGATAAGATCTATGCTGCGGTTGCGGACGAAACAAACGGCTTGCTGATTATTGACGTAACCAATCCCAATTGCTCCTGCCCATGTCCTTCTGGCAGTAACCCGAATTGCCCGGTGCTGGTTGGTTCGGCAACGACTACTGGGCGTGCTGTTGGTGTGGTTGTTCAATATCCGTATGCTTACGTGGCAGCAGACGAGAGTGGTTTGTTGATTTTTGATATAACTAACGTTACTACCCCGACGCTGGTGGGTTCGTACGACACACCCCAGCACGCGTATTCGGTGGCAGTTTCAAAAATGGCAAACGTGGCTTACATCGCGGATGGTAATCAAGACGTGATCGTGGTGGATATTTCTGATCCAACCAAGCCGACTTATAAAGGCTCTTTTGGATGCTGCGACGTTGAGGGGGATTGTTTTGCCAACGATATTGCCCTGGGAGGTAACTACGAAAACTATGCTTTCCTGGTTGACCCGGCGTATGGTTTGCGAGTTTTAAACGCGGCAAATCCTGCTAAATTAAGCCAGGTCTTTATCTATAACTCTCCGGCGTACACGTATGGCGTGCAATATAACGGGTTTGCATATATCACAGCCGGCAGCGCGGGGTTACGGGTGATCGAGTTCCCCAATTTCAACGTACCCCCCACGCCAAATTACACCGACCCGCGTGAGGTTGGTTTCTTCGATACACCTGGATATGCGTATTCAGTGGATATAAAAGGCTCGTATGCTTACGTAGCGGACGGAGAGCGGGGATTGCGTATCGTAGAAATCAATAACCCTGCCGCTCCTCACGAAGTATCATACTATGATAAGCTGGCAGACGCACGCGACGTCAAGCTTTACCAGGGAATTGCCTACGTGGCGGATAAAAACCAGGGCGTTCAGGTGATAGATGTGCGCGATCCGGAAAATCCGGTGTACAGGTCATCGCCCCCATTCAATACATTGTGCAAGGATGCGCGTGCAGTGGATGAGGAAAATGGTTACATCTTCGTCGCGGATGGGCTGTGCGGCTTGCGTATGTTTGATGCTGCTGATCCTGAACATAACGTTGCATTGGATACGCTTGGAGAGGCGCTAGACGTGTATGTTGAAGGCGAATACGCTTACATAGCTGAAGGTTCCGGCGGTGGTTTACAGGTTGTGCACGTAAAAATTGACAGTTCGACCAGCCCAGCTACATTGACTCTCACACCGGCTGGTTCGTACGATACGGAAGGCTCGGCGAATGCAGTTCTGGTCAGAGGAACGAGGGTGTACGTTGCGGATGGTTCTAGCGGAGTACGGGTGTACGACGCGAAGGTGAACTCACCAGATGACGTTACACTTGAAGAGGTTGCCTTCTACGATACACGTGGTTCGGCAGGCAATCTGAGCATGTCAGCTGCGGATGCACAGACTGTTTTCACTGCGGATGGCGACGGTGGTTTTCAGATTTTACAGGTTGTTCAGGGTGTGGTAACGTCAAAAATCTCCGGTAAAGTAACATTGAACGGGGCTGCCCTGGCGGGTGTATCTGTCAGTGACGGTGCAGGTCATACTGTGCTGACGAATACCAGTGGGGAATACGAATTTAGTGGATTGGTGGATAAATCATATACGATCACACCTTCCAAGAGCGGGTATACTTTCTCGCCTGCGCTCCTCTCCGTTACTGTGCCCCCAGATGCAACAAATAAGAATTTTAGTGCGGTGGCAAATTGTCTAACCGGACAGGTTGTAGACATAAAAGGGCGTGCTGTGCCAGATGTTACGGTTACGATCTCAGGGGCAGCTAGCTATACGGTATATACCGACGCCAGCGGCAATTACAGTCAATGCCAGGTAAATTCTGGAAGATATACCATTACTCCATCCAAGAGCAAATACACGTTTTACAAGTCCAGTGAGACGGTAGATGTGCCCTCCAGTTCACAGGTCAGGAATTTCGTTGGTGCATTGCCAACTAGTTCTCCCAGCGGGATTATTACGGACATCCAGCCTTCCTACGTGTGGGAAGCAGTGAAGGACGCCGTGCGGTATCATTTGCTGGTGAATGGACCGAAAGGTTCTGTGATTGACCAATGGTATGAACAAGATGCCATTTGCAGTGGTGGGTTGTGCATTGTCAAGCCAGACACGACGCTTGCTTTGGGAAAACATAGTTGGCAAGTGCAGTCTTATGGACCCAGCGGGGCAACTGCCTTCGGAGCGCAGAAAAATTTTACTGTGAGCGCGTTGCCAGTAGTTTCTTTAGCATCACCAGCGCGCACGATCTCGGAAACAAAACCATCTTACGTGTGGTATGCGCTGGATGGCGTGCTCAAATATCACTTAATGGTTAACTCTTCGGTAACGACAGTGATTGACCAGTGGTTTGAAACGAGCAAGGTATGTAATGCCGACACATGTAGTGTGAAACCAGAAGTTGTGCTCGCTGCTGGGAAATATAGTTGGAAAGTACAAGCCTGGGCGCAAACTTCGGACGGTCCCTGGAGTGAGGCGATGGAGTTTACAGTTCAATAAATTACAGAGAAAGATACCCTCTTCTCCTTTTATGGCGCTTCCCGGATGGACGTGAAATCCTTCCGGGAAGTTGTATTTAATCTGGTGGTTCGAATTGGAGGCAGAAAACGTGTTTACGTGTGTGGCACATAAGTTGCAACTTAAGGCACAGTGGTCTTGTATCACGAGGATGATTTTATCCACGAGGAGGATTGCAGATATGCAAAGGCGAAAGTTAGCGGCTGTGGTTATAAGCGTTGTGCTTATCCTTACGCTGGTGCCCGTCTTCGGGGCGAGAGCGTTTTCTGCCGGGGGAAATACGTACCGTGAAAGCATGCATCCGGAAGTAATGCGCGCGCAAGATTTTACAGGGACGAAACCCACCCCGACGCCGCAGGTGCAATTGAATCCAGGTGCGCCACCCAAGCAAGAAGGCGATATGAATTCTATCCCTGGCAACAGAGTGGTTGCCTTAAAGGCGGACCCCAGCACCTCAGACCTGCATCTGGCTCCTCCTGAGCAAGTGAGATTAGGAATGACCGCTGCAGCGACTATTAACGTGGTTTACGTTGCTGCAGGAGGGCAAAATCATCTCGGCGATACCTGCCTTGCATTTCCAGATGAAGCGAAGGCGGCTTTCAATGCCGCAGCGAATATCTGGGCGACCATTTTTTCTTCGACTGTCCCTATTGAAATTGAGGCTTGCTGGACGACGTTTGCTGATCCCACGATTCTGGGACACGCAGGTCCTTTGTCGTACCACCGAAATTTTACAAATGCCCCAATAGCAAACACGTGGTACGCCGCTGCGCTGGCAAATGCCCTGGCAGGTGTGGATTTGTACCCCGGTGTGAGTGACATGAGCATTGCATATTCAAGTTCGTACGCCTCTGTTTTCTATTATGGTACGGACGGTTTCACACCGGTCAATCGTTACGATTTTGAGAGTGTTGTTTTACACGAAATTGCGCATGGATTGGGTTTTTCTGGCTCAATGGACGTTATAGCTGGAATTGGAAGCTGGGGCAACGATGACGCCGCGGATGTGTATGACCGGTTTACACAAGACGGCGCCGGCGTCAGCTTGATCAATACGGCTGCCTATCCCAACCCGTCCGCAGCGCTGGGTAGTGCGTTAACCTCCACGAATCTATATTTCAGCGCGCCACTGGCGAACGCTGCAAATGGAGGACAGCGGGTTAAGTTATATGCGCCTTCCACGTGGGAGAGTGGTTCCAGCTATGCACATTTGGATGAGATATTTAATGGAACAGAAAACGCTTTGATGACCCATAGTATCAGCAAAGGAGAGTCGTTGCACACTCCTGGGAATGTTGGTAATGCGATATTACGCGATTTAGGTTGGCAGTCATCGGGAGTACCAACCCCAGTTCCTTCCGCAACTCCTACGACACCCGCCGCATCTTTTTCCGTCTCGGGAAGAGTTACGGACGAGAATGGGCATGGCATTGCAGACGTGTTTTTCTCATACGGTCAGGGGACGGTAACTTCGAGTGATGGGGATGGATATTATACTATAGCCGGGTTGGTTGCCGGAACTTATTCTATCACACCGGCTAAGAGCGGTTATAATTTCACGCCTTCTTTTCGGAACATTACAATTGTCGCTTCTGACTTAAGCGGGCAAGATTTTAGCGGAGTGTACGTTCCCCCTGTAACGTATACCGTTTCGGGAAAAATTACGAATGCGGAAGCCAATCCAATTAGCGATGTCTCTCTCTCTTTAGGTGGTAGCTCTGTAGCTATGACGGACGCCAGCGGCAATTATTCCATTACAGGTTTGAGCAGCGGTGTTTATACAGTAACGCCTTCTAAGCTTGGATATACTTTCTCTCCGGCTTCAAGGGCTGTAATCATTACATCTTCTGACGTAAATGGACAAAATTTCAGCGCTGCAAGTATTCCGACTCCAACGTTTTCAATCTCTGGAAAGGTGAAGACCAGTCAGGGAAGTGCAGTTTCCGGCGTAGTCATCTCAGATGGTGCAGGTCATTCTGCAGTAACGGATGCCAGCGGGAATTATGGCATAGGCGGATTGGCAGCCGGGACATACGTCCTCGTGCCTTCGAAAAATGGATATACTTTTTTACCGCAGTCTCTTAGCGTCAACATTATTGATGGAAACATTAGCGGTCAAGATTTTGTAGCTAAGGCTTTACCATCCGGTTCTTATTCCCTGTCAGGTATTGTTACTACTACAGGTGGAACGCCTATTTCAGGTGTGCTTGTTTCTGACGATATAGGCTATTCAGCGATGACGGATAGCAATGGTTCCTATACGATAAGTGGACTTCCGGCAGGCAATTTTACCTTAGGCGCATATAAAGCAGGATATTCGTTTGCGGCGAGTTTTGAAAATCCTGTTGTGATAACAAATGCAAATGTAACCAACAAGAATTTCAATGGTTTATCTGCGCCAACCGGGAATTTTAAAATAAGCGGTGCGATTAGCGATGCCAATGGCGCCCCATTGCCGGGTGTTACTGTATCGGATGAAAAAGGATTATATAAAACCGTATCAGATGGGAATGGAAATTATTCATTAAACAATTTGCCCGAAGGCTATTATGTATTCAAGGCAGAGCGCGGCAGTGAGGTATTTGCCCCTGCGTGGCGAACAGTGAAAATTTCCCCGGACGCCGTAAGCCAGAATTTTACCCGGCTAGAGCAAAAAATTGTGGTAAATAGCACTGCGGATCAAAGTGATGAAAACCCTGGAGACGGGAAGTGTGCGAGTGTAGAAAGCACCTGTACCTTGCGCGCTGCCATTGAAGAGGCAAACGCCAGAGCAAAAGGAGATATTATCGAGTTGCCGGCAGGAACATACAACCTGACGTTGGGGCAAACGAATGACTTATCTGGTACGCTTCACGAAGCGGATCTGAGCGGAAATTTGGTGATTACGGATACGCTGGTCATCCAGGGGGATGGGGCTGCTTCCACAATAATAGACGCAAAGGCAACCCATTCAGTGATAGAGATGAAACAGGCAGTGAGTGAGATTTCAGTGGAGTTTAACGGAGTAACTTTGCAAAACGGCAACGGAGCGGGAGTTATTGCACAAAGCGGAGACGGATTTTTAGCGCTGGAAGGCAGTGTTGTGCGTCGTAATCGTGCTCCTGGGATCTGGACGGATGGGATTGACGTTACGCTGGACGCAAGTGTGCTTACAGAAAACTCGGCAGTGGATATGATTGGCGGAGCTGACGTGAATCATGGTATGTTCACAATAATAGAGAGCATGGTTATAAATAATGACGGTGATGGCGGTGGGATTCACGCAGCCAGCGGTTTGTTGATGCTGAATAGCACAGTGAGTGAAAATCGCGGAGTTACTCAGTTCGGCGGTGTAATGGTGGCTGGTGGAGGAGCAATTGTCAACAGCACCATCAGCAACAACAGAGGAAACGAGGGTGGTGGAATCTGGACAATGGGAAATCTGGCGTTATATAATTGTACTGTCGTGCAAAACGAAGCCGTAGGGACTGGAGGTGGTGATTATAACAGCGGTTTGGGGGGTGGCTTGTATGTATATCCCGGCTCAAATGATATTTCCATTCGGAATAGCCTTCTTGCTGAAAATAAAAGCCACAACGGCGCGGCAGATTGTTTTGGAACGGTTACATCCTTTGGGTATAACCTGGTAGGTGATCGGAGTGGCTGTACGTTCTGTGATGCCAAAGGAGACCAGTTTGGGCTGGATGCCGGGATTGACAGGCTAGAGGATAACGGAGGTACAACACTAACCTTTGCGCTTGCCTGGGGAAGTTGGGCGATGGATGCAGGAAATCCATCCGGGTGTGTGGACCAAAATGGGATGATACTCAATGCTGACCAAAGAGGGGCAACCCGACCTATGGATGGCAAAAACAGTGGCAGCGCAGTATGTGATACGGGTGCATTCGAGTATCAACCTGTGAGTATGCCTTACGAGATTAGCGGTTTAGTGGCAGACGAGTTTGGTGTACCTATTCCTAACGCGACGATTTCCCTGGAAAATGGATTTCAAACTATCACAGATAAGGATGGATTATACATTATTAAGAATTTAGGTGCGGGTGTATACCATCTTATAGCCAGGCGCAGCGGTTATCTGCTTTCTCCGCCCATGCGAGAGGTGAAATTACCTCCCAGCCGAACAAAACAGAACTTTGTCGGTCTGCGCAGCGGTAATAATGATGGGATTTATACGATCTCCGGGCGCGTTTTCGATACGTCGGAAAATCCTGTTGCAGGTGTTTATGTCTCCCTGGAATCGGGAGAAAGCGCATTGTCAGATAGCCAGGGAAATTACTTCATTCGTGGGGTTGCTGCCGGAGTACACACTGTTACACCTATGTTGGATGATTACTCGTTTAAACCATTGAAACTTACAGTAAACGTTGGAAGCGATGTTACTGATAAGAATTTTATTGGGGAAAAGAAGTAGGGCATGATTATAAAAATACGAGACAGGTGCGCTTGCAGACCTGATGGACGGTTAAACCTCTTTCAGGTCTGATAGGTTTTTATGGAGCCTGGAGCATGAGAGAAAACAGAGCCCTTAGCGCTCAATGGATAATTTTGATTCTGGTTATGGTTGTTATTCCATTGAACCTGGGGGTATTATTGTCTTCCGTAGCAGAAACGAAGGCAGCTGCAAATTCTTTACACGCACCGATCATGACACCTTTGCCTTCCCCTTCCCAAACTCTGGATGTTGGATTCTGGGTAACACCTGTGGCGCTGCCAACCTCAACCAATCCCAATCCTTCCGTGTATCTTTGGGCGATTGGGGATACAACGCGCGTCTCGGTTTCCTCAAGCGGAACGGCGGGAAATGGACATTCTTACGACGCATCTATATCCGGGGATGGGAATTACGTTGCTTTTGACACGTATGCCACCAATCTCATTGTGGGTGGGACAAACGGGAATGGGCACATCTTCATCCATAACCGGCTGGATGGGCAGACAGCGTGGCTTTCACTTAGCACGGCTGGCGTGCAGGGGAATGGTAACTCGGCATACCCTTCTGTGTCGGGAGATGGACGGTACGTTACCTTTCGTTCTGATTCTACGAATTTGGTTGCTGGGGGCACAAATGGAAGAATGCATATTTATCTGCGCGATCGTGCTCTTTCACAGACGAGCTTACTCTCTGTTTCTACTGCTGGAGTTCAGGGCAACAATAATTCCAATTACTCTGTCATTTCACCCAATGGAAACTTGGTTGCTTTTCACTCCTATGCAAGTAATTTAATCACAAGTGATACAAATGGATTGGACGTATTTGCGAGAGATTTGCTAACCAATCAAACCACTCTCGTTTCTATGGCATCTGATGGAACCCAGGCAAATGGGGATTCTCAATTTCCTACGCTTTCTATAGACGGTCAGTTTGTTGCCTTTCATTCGATCGCTGACAATTTAGTCGTAGGGGATACGAATATGGTTTTGGACGTCTTTCTGCACGATCGTTCTTCCGGGCAAACCACACGCGAATCGATAGCTTCTGATGGAACACAAGCGAATGGTTCTTCGAATAACGCTTCTATCTCTCATAATGGGAACTTCATCGCGTTTGAATCTGCGGCGAATAACCTGGTAAATGGAGATACAAATGGACAGGTGGACGTCTTTGTACACGACCATACCAGCGGGCAGACTACGCGCGTGTCTGTTGCATCGGATGGAACACAGGGGAATAGTTGGTCAGGAGAAGCTACCATTTCCAGCGACGGGCGCTACGTAGGATTCCACTCCAATGCTAGTAATTTGGTGCCGGGGGATACAAATAATAAAGTGGATATTTTTATTCACGATAGGCAAACCGGACAGACCATGCGCGCCTCGGTGGCTACCGACGGGACACAGGCAGATGGAGATTCTGTCTACGCATCCGTCTCAGCAGATGGACGCTTTGTCGCGTTTGGTTCGCTGGCAACGAATTTGGTTTCGGGAGATACGAATGGTTTTAGTGACATTTTTGTCCACGAATTGGTAGGCAACACACCTACTCCCACGCTGACACCACCGCCCACGATTACGATTACCCCATCGCCCACAGAGACGTTTACCCCCACTTTAA
>CAZGDA010000060.1:0-15615 GCA_964524425.1 uncultured Anaerolineaceae bacterium
TATGATACAGTCTGCTAGTTTTCATGTTATGGCAGTTGTCATTGATAAAGCTATCTTACGGGAAAAATATGGCGCGGGTGCTGCACACCCTTACCATCTGGGATTAGGATTTTTATTACAACGTTATGCAGGTTATCTCAATCATATTAATCGCGTAGGTGATGTGATGGCGGAAAATCGCGGTGGAGAAGAAGACCGCTTGCTTAAAGAATCTTATGCCCGCGTTTATGAACGTGGGGTTTGGGGATTTACCAACGCGAACTTTTTCCAGTCAGCATTAACTACCAGCGAACTCAAACTTAAACCGAAAAGCGCCAATATTGCCGGTTTACAACTGGCAGATTTGCTCGGACATCCGATCAAGATGTGGGTATTAAAACAATATGGGTTAGTAAATAATGAGCTTGCTCCTTTTGGAACGCGCCTCGTTCAGATCATCTTTTCAAAACTTAATCGGCAGTTGTACAAAGGCACACTGGAAGGTTATGGATACTTGTTGTATCCCCATAAATAAAAGAGCCTCTTTCGAGACCCTTCTACGCTTGCCCCTACGGGCAATCCACCTCCGCTGAACGGATTAATTAAAGTATATATCTGCCTGCGACGTTTGTCAATACATTAAATCCGCTTTTACGCCTAATAGCATTGACACAAAACTGGTGTGAGTTTATGATTAAGCTGATGAAGGGCAGCCACACGCCAGACCTGGATTTTCAAATCATACGCAGCAAACGCAAGACCATCGCCCTGGTGATCCAGCCGGACGGCAGCCTGGTCGTGCGCGCTCCGTTGCGCGCCGCCCAAAGTGCAATCGAAACCCTCGTGGCGCAAAAGGCGGATTGGATCCACAAAAAACAAGCGCAAGTTAAAGCCGCCTCGCAAATTGTACGCAAACGCTTCGTCAGCGGAGAGGACTTCCTCTACCTGGGTAAGCCTTACGTGCTGGAAGTGGCGGCGAAAAGCAGCCGTCCGCTCACGCTGGAGGGAAAATTCATTTTGGATAAAAAAGCGCATCCCAAAGCCAGACAAGTGTTCACACAATGGTACAAGGAACAGGCGCGACGCATCTTTTCGGAACGGGTCAACTGGTACGCGCATCGGCACGGTTTTGCCTACCAAAGCATTCGCATCTCCTCGGCGCGCACGCGCTGGGGTTCGTGCAGCCCACGCGGCACGCTCAGTTTCACCTGGCGGCTGGTGATGGCGCCGCTGCCAGTGATTGATTACGTGGTGGTGCACGAATTGGTGCACACGCTGGAAAGAAATCACCAAAAAGGGTTTTGGGAAAAAGTGAAGGCGATTCTGCCAGATTATCAACAAAGACGGGCGTGGTTGAAGAAAAACGGTGGTTTGTTGCGATTCGACGCGGCTTAAAGATAGGAGGAAACGAAACATGAAACGTGCAGTCAGTATCAGCCTGGGCAGCCCTGAACGGGATAAAAAAGTAGTCGTGGATTTCAATGGCGTGCAGATCAGCGTGGAGCGCATCGGCACGGGCGGCGACGCGGCAAAAGCGCGCCGTCTTTTCGCCGAACTGGACGGCAAGGTGGACGCGCTCAGCCTGGGTGGGATGGATTATTTCGTGCGTATGGAAGGACGGGATTACCCCATCCACGCCGCGCGGCGCCTGGTGCAGGACGTGCAGCGTACCCCAGTCGTTGACGGGCGTGTGCTGAAATACGTGCTGGAACGGCGTGTTTTCGAGCGCGCCGAGCCATTCTTGGGCGGCGTTCCGCATTTCCATTGCGCCATCATCCCTACTTCCATTGATCGCGTCGGGTTGGCAGAGGCGGTCGAGTCCGTCTCCGATAAACTGGTCATTGGAGATTTAATGTTCACGCTGGGCATCCCCATCCCGGTGTGGGGACTGGCGCGCTTCAAACGGCTTGCCCGACTCTTGCTGCCTGTGGTCGGTTTGTTACCGCTCAGCCTAATCGTCCCGCCCGGCACAAAGGGTGAGGAATATCACCCCAAACACGAACAATTCTGGCGTATGGCGGACCTCATCGCCGGAGACATGCACTACATCCTCACCTATTCACCGAAAGACCTGACAGGGAAAACGGTCGTAACCAACACCACCACACCGGAAAACATGCAGGCGCTGCGCCAGCGCGGTGTGCGCCTGGTGCTGACCACCACGCCGGTTTTCGAGGGACGTTCGTTTGGGGTGAACATGATGGAAGCAGTCTTGACCGCCTTCGCCGGCAAGGGGCGCGAACTGAGCGCCCAGGAATTGCACGCCTTGATTGACGAATTGGACCTGCGCCCAAACGTCTTTCGCTTAGATGCACAAAGAGGAACGGAATAAGAAAAATATCAGAATATTGATAAAAATAGTTAATATTATAGTTTTTATCTGGAATTCTGTTTGGCTTATGATATACTGATTTTAAGTTAATAAGAATCTCTATTGTTATATAATATAAGGAGAAAAAAACTATGATCAGTCAAAAAATGCAAGATGCGATTAACGCCCAAATCAAAGCAGAGTTAGAATCTGCCTATCTATACCTATCTATGGCGGCGTATTTTGAATCGAACACCCTGCCAGGCTTTGCCCACTGGATGCGCCTGCAAAGCAAAGAGGAAGTGGAGCACGCCATGAAGTTTTTCGACTTTGTGCTGGAACGCGGCGGGCAGGTCGTGTTGCAGGAGCTGGCGCAACCGCAAACCAAGTTCACCTCGGCGGAAGAAATCTTCGCCCTGACCTACAAGCACGAGCAAAAAGTTACCAGCCTGATCAACGCCCTGTACGAGCTGGCTCTGGCGGAGAAGGATTACCCCGCCCAGGTGCTTTTGCAATGGTACATCAGCGAGCAGGTGGAGGAGGAAGCAAACGCATCCCAGATCCTGGAAATGGTGAAGATGGTGGAAGGCAAAGCCTACTCCCTGCTGGCTATTGATCATCGTCTGAGCAAACGCGGCGAAGACGACTAGGAATGGTTTGACAGGAGTCCACAGCGCAAGTTGTGGACTCTTTTTTATCCCACCAATCAAGAAACAAGGAGATTTTATGGCACAATTATTTGGTCGTCAACTTAGCCGCCAACAAATCCTTGCCTACGTCGGGGACCTTTCGCAGGTGGCGGGGGTAAAACTGACGGAATGGGCAGACGGAAACGAACGCGGCGTGCGTGTGGCGGAGGTACGTTCGGGCAGCGGATTACGCTTCCACGTCCTGCTGGAGCGCGGCATGGACATCGGTCCGGCAGATTACAAAGGCGCAGCCCTGGGCTGGGTCTCTCCCACCGGTTTCAGTGCCCCGGCGTTTTTTGAGCCAGAAGGGCTGGGTTGGCTGTACAGTTTCGGCGGCGGCTTGCTCACCGGCTGCGGACTGACCTACGCCGGCGCGCCGAACGTGGACGGCGACGACGCACTCGGGTTGCATGGCAGGCTTTCGTTTTTGCCTGCCCTTAAAGTGAACACGGGCGAGGAATGGAACGGCGACGAATGTACCATTTACGTTGAGGGGACGATGCGCCAGGCGCGCGTGCACGGTGAATACCTCAGCTTACGCCGGCGCATTTCCACCCAACTGGGCAAAAGCGTGATTCGCGTGGAAGACACAGTGGAAAACCTCGCCAGCGCTCCCAGTCCATTGATGGTGGTATATCACGTCAATCTCGGCTACCCGCTGGTGAATGAAAACAGCTACCTGGCGGTCAAACCTGCCAAAACGAGCAGCCGCGACGCGGTGGCAGAAGCCGGCATCGCCAACTGGAGTCATTTCCAGACGCCCACCCCCGGCTATCAGGAGCAGGTCTTTTATCACGACTTGCCTGCCGACGGCAAAGGCTGGGCGGAGGCTGTGATGGTAAGCCCCGACGTTGCGCTTAAACTCAGCCTGCGCTACAAGAAAGACACTCTGCCAAATCTGGTGGAGTGGAAAATGATGGGCAAGGGTACCTACGTGGTGGGATTGGAACCGGCGAACTGCCACGTGGAAGGGCGCGCCAAAGAACGCGCGCGCGGCACATTGCAAATCATCCAGCCCGGCGAAACCCGCCGCTTTGAGGTCGAACTGGCGGTGGAAGAAATAAAATCCTAGACGGCTTGCGAGGTACATTCTTATGAAACGTTCTGAAATCAATCAAATCATGCGCGAGGCAGACGCCTTCATCAAAAAACACAATTTCCTGCTCCCCCCATTTGCTTATTGGACTGCGGAGGAGTGGAAGAAAAAAGGCAGCGAAGTGAATGAGATCGTGGATAATCAGATGGGCTGGGATATCACCGATTTCGGTTCCGGGGATTATAAAAAGAGAGGCTTGTTTCTGTTTACCGTGCGCAATGGACACCCAGACAACCTGAAGAAGATGGCGGGTAAAATCTACGCCGAAAAAATCCTCGTCGTGGGAGTTAACCAGGTAACACCCATGCACTTTCACTGGCACAAAGCAGAAGACATCATCAACCGCGGCGGCGGAGAACTGGTCGTCCAGTTGTATAATTCCACGCCAGACGAACAGTTAGATAAAGTCAACGACGTGGTCGTCAGCCTGGACGGGGTGCGCACGCTGGTGAAACCGGGCGATGCGGTGCGCCTGAAGCCGGGCGAGAGCATCACCCTTTTGCAGGGGCAATATCACCAGTTTTGGGCGGAGGGCGAACCAGTGCTGGTCGGGGAAGTCTCGGTGGTAAACGACGATCGCACGGACAACCGTTTCTTTGAAAAAGTCGGGCGCTTCCCACAGATCGAAGAAGACGAAGAACCCCTGCACCTGTTGACAGAAGACTACGCCAATTATTATCAGGCAGCCTGATTTTCCACGGGGTGCTTAACCCAACGCAGACCTGCTTCAAGGCGTGGGTTGGCTTGAGCACCCGTTTTTCCAATACCCCGGCAGAAACGCCGTCTTTCGGCGCTTTTTCCTTCCCATCCAGCATTACCCAGGTATATGCGAGGATACACATGATGCCATCTGATAATTCCGGTCATACAAGCCTGAACCGCCTGGGGTTTTCCAGTGCAATGCTACCCTCGGTTCTAACTGCGATCACGTTCGGGATTGCAATTTTCACTCCCCCCATATCCGGTCCTTTCTGCCAGGCTGATTGTATTTCGTATCCGTATACAGACATCCTGGAGCGTTTCCCAAGAGATTACGTATGGATGTATCCTGCCATCTTCCTGACAGGGCTGTACGTGGTGCTCATGGCTTGCATCCACTCTTCCGCCCCCAGCCAAAAGAAAATCTACAGCCAGGTTGGGTTGAGCTTTGCCATTATGGCAGCCGGAATACTCATTGGGGATTATTTCGTGCAGGTCTCCGTGATTCAGCCCAGCCTAGTCCAAGGAGAAATGGACGGTATCGCCATGCTAAGCCAGTATAATCCGCACGGGGTGTTTATCGCCCTGGAAGAAATCGGGTATATCCTGATGAGCGTATCCTTTTTCGCTGTGGTGCCCGTTTTTAAAGCGACGAATGCGGCGGAAAAAGCCGTGCGCTGGGTTTTCCTGCTTAATTTCTTGCTCAACGCCGGCTGCCTTGCCCTGGTCTCGTTTGTTTATGGGATTCAACGCGAATACATTTTTGAAGTCATTACCATCTCGGTCAACTGGCTGACGCTCATCATCAATGGGATACTCCTCAGCATCCTTTATAAACGAGCAGATAGCAGAGATAAAGCACGTTGACAAAATGACCTTGGAAATAACTTTGATTTAAAGAGGTTCAGGAGGACGTTATCCTCCTGAACCAAGGAGAGAGAAGATTGTCTGCGTTGGTATCCCTGCACTGCCACATCGCAAAAGGCTGTGCTTACCATCTCATGCCGATTCTATACTCCCACACTAGCGCGGCTGCTCAACGGACCTGCACCGGACAGGCGAAGATGCACTCCTGGACGACGGCTTTCCCATCTCCCGAAATATCAAAACCGCCCATCAAACGGATGTCCTGCGAAGAACTACCAAGCATTACGTCAATCCTGCCAGGTTCAAGGATCAACTCCAGGTTCGCGTCGTAATAAGCCAGCATATTCACGGGCAACATAAAAGTAACCCGGCGCGTTTCGCCTGCCTGAAGCGGCAGGCGTACGAAGCCTTTCAGTTCCTTTACCGGGCGCGGCGTGCTGGCGTACACGTCGCAAACGTAAAGCTGGACGACTTCATCGCCCGCCACGCCGCCCACGTTTTTGACGTTAAACGTAATCTCCACGCTCTGCCCCGGCGCCGCCTGCTCACAGTCTATGACCAGATCGCTGTATTCAAAGCTGGTGTAGCTCAAACCATGCCCAAATGGATACAACGGTTGCACGCTTTCAGCGACGTAATCTATGTACCAGTGAGAGTGTCCACCAGACGGTTTGTGGTTGTAAAAAATTGGCACCTGTCCAACACAGCGCGGGAAGGTTATGGGCAATTTACCGCCAGGGTTGACGTCTCCTACAAGCACGTCGGCAATGGCTGTACCGCCTTCCTCGCCTGGCAGCCACGCCTCGAGAATTGCGCTCGCCTTTTCAGCAAGCGCGGGAATGGCAAGCGGGCGCCCGTTGACCAGCACAATTACGACCGGTTTTCCCATAGACAGAATGGCGCTTGCCAGTTCGCCCTGCACACCGGGGAGTTGCAGGTCGGCACTGTCGCGAAATTCCCCGCACGAGCAATCTTGCGTCAGTCCGGCTTTATCTCCCAGGACGAGAACGACAGCTTCCGCTTTCTCGGCGATTTTAATCGCCTCGTGGAAGCCGGAAACGTCGTCGTCCATGACATTGCAACCCTTGGCGTACAGGATGTCCACATGGGGTAGTTTTGCGCGCAACGCCTCAAGCACCGTTGGGGTTTTCACCTGGTGCGGAATCAGCGTGGCGGGGTCCAGATCACAAAATACGGAGTTTTCCGGCTTGGTGTGCATAAACAGGGCAGAGATACCGGGGTAGGAATAATCTCCCAGCAGGTTGCGCCCGCTGTCGGCGTTTGGTCCGACGACAGCCAGGGTTTTGAGCGTCTTGTTTAGCGGCAGAACGCCGTTATTGGATAGCAAGACGATACTGCGCTGCGCAATTTCACGCGCCAGGGCGCGTTGGGTGGGAGTTTCAAAGGCTTCGCTCACCCGCCCTTCGTCCACGAACGGATTGTCAAACAAGCCGAGTTCAAATTTCTTTTGCAAGTGCCGGCGGACGGCTTCGTCAATCAAATCCATGCTTACCAAGCCATTTTCCAGGGCGGTTTTGAGCGCCGTGCTGTAACACTGGATGGTCGGTAGTTCCACGTCTATGCCGGCGTTGAGCGCCATAGCCGCCGCACTGGGTCTATCCGCCGCGTTGCGGTGATAGGTGTGCAGCATCAGAACGGCTTCGTAATCTGAAACGAGCAAACCATCGAAGCCGAGCACGCCGCGCAGCAGGTCGGTGAGGATGCGCCGTGAGGCAGCCACAACTTCACCGTCCAGTTCGGGGTAGGCGTTCATAATGGAAGCAATCCCGGCGTGGCGGATGGCAGCCTGGAAGGGCATCAGGTATACGTTCCACAGGTCACTGGCGCCGATGTGCGCCGGGTTGCAATTCAAGCCGCCTTGCGACAGGCTGTGCCCGACGAAATGCTTGCCAGTTGCCATGACGCCCTCTTTCAGGTCTTTGCCTTGCAAGCCGCGCACGTAGTGCACGCCAAACTGGCTGGCGAGCAGCGCGTCCTCTCCAAAAGTTTCCTCCACGCGCCCCCAGCGAGGGTCGCGCGCTACATCCAGCACCGGTGATAACCCCTGGCGCGCCCCAATGGCGCGTAACTGGCGTCTGATTTCCACCGTCATCGTTTCAGCCAGTTGCGGTTGAAACGTGCTGGCTAAACCGATGATTTGAGGAAACGCCGTGCCACCCAGCACCATTGCGCCCAGGCAACATTCCTCATGTAATATGGCGGGGATGCCGAGGCGGGTGTTTTCGACGAGGAATTTTTGGATGCGGTTTCCAGTTTTTGCCGCGTTGACGGGATCGAGCGTGGATACCCCTCCCACGCGAGTGATCTGCCCAATGCCAAATTCCAGTTTTTCAGCGACCTTCTGCAAGTCGAGTTCCCCTTTGGTTTGCAAGTTATACAACCAGTAGGAGCCGAGCTGCCCCAGTTTTTCGTCCAGGGTCATTTCCTTCAGTAAAGTATCAACGCGTTGTTTAATGCTTATTGTCATAATTAATTTCCTTATAAACCTTTGATTGCACCAGCCGTCAAACCAGAGACGATTTGGCGCTCGGCAAACAGATAAAAAATAACCGGGGGAATGGCTGTCAGGGTTACGAAAGCAGCCACCAGAGATAAGTCCTGCCCATATTGCCCCTGGAATTGCATGGTGCCCAGGGGCAGAGTCCACAAATTGTCTTTATCCAGTAAGACCAAAGGCACGAGCAAATCGTTCCAACTGACGATCATGGTCAACGCTGCCACTGCTGAGAGGGCTGGCAGCGACAACGGCATGAGGATGCGCCAATAAAAGTCAAACGCGTTACACCCGTCCAGGTATGCGGCGTCCTGCAATTCTATGGGAATAGACATGAAGAACCCGCGCAGAATCAAGATATTCCCGGACAACAGGAACACAGTTTGGACCAAGACCACGCCTAATAATGTATTCGTTAAACCCGTCTGGCGCAGGACGAGATATACCGGTAATATGGCAATATTAATTGGAAACATGAGGCCCAGGGTGTATAAATTGAAAATCAGACTCATGCCGCGAAACTTCAGGCGTGCAAACACAAATGCAGTCAAACTACACAGTAAAACCACCAAGCCCGTCGTGGATAGCATGACCACCAGGCTGTTCAACAACATCAGCCAGAAGGAAGACATGCTGAGTATTTTCCCGTAGTTTTCCCAACGCGGAGGGATGGGAATGGTGTAGGGGCGGGTCATATACTCGCCGCGCGTCTTGAGTCCACCCATGGCGTTCATCACCACCGGCACAATGACGATGACGATGACCAGGATGAGAATGAGGTACTGAAAAAACCTGGGTAGGTATTTTCGCCAGTTTTTTTTGCGATGTACGTTGTGAGTAGTCATAATAAATCCTTTTTAAACGCCGCCCAGGTAATCTTGTTGGGGCATCAGGCGTTGGTAAACCAGGGAAAAAATCAGGCAAATCAGGAACATCACAATCGCCACCGCGGAACCATATCCGAAGTAGAACCGGACAAAACCGAAACGGTACATGTAAGTTGCCATCACTTCGCTGGCGTTCACCGGACCGCCGCGCGTCATGATCCAAACCAGGATGAACTGCTGCAATGACCCCAGAGAAGATAAATAAACGGCAGTGCGTATGGTAGAACCAAGCAAAGGGATGGTGATAGACGTGATCATCTGGCGCCTGTTGGCGCCGTCTATGCGCGCCGCCTCCTCTAACTCTGTGGGAATGTTTTGCAAGCCGGTCATAAACAGCAGTAGGTAGAAACCAAAGTATTTCCAGGTTAGCACGACAAAAATACACAGCATGACCGTAGCGGGGTTTCCCAGCCAGGCTTGCGCCTTGACGCCCGGAATGAGGACGAGCAGGGCATTAATAAAGCCACGGTCTGGGTCTGGGTTATAAAGGCTCAACCACCTCACCGCCACCATAACTTCCGAAAAGATGTACGGCATGTAAAAGACAGCCCGGAAGAAGGCGCGCCCGGGCAGGTCCCTGCCAATCAACAACGCCAAAGCCAGCGCCAAAGGTAACTGGATGACTAACGAGAGCACCACGATCAAAAAACCGTTGCGCACCGCGATCATAAAAACACGATCGGTCAAGATGCGCCGGTAATTTTCCAGCCCAATAAAATCCACCGCCGGACCCAAGCCTTTCCAATCGAAAAAACTATAATAAACGGATTGCAAAATCGGATAAACGAGAAAGACGATGAAAAGAAGCAGCGAAGGCAGCAGGAACAAGACTATGAGAAAGGTCTCTTCGCTGTGGCGGGATAAGCGCGGTTTTTGGCTGCTTTCTACACCGCGCTCGTCGGTCAGGTTCGATTGCATAGAGATGCCTCCTGATGCAGGCTACCCCCCTTCCCTGGGAAAGGGGGGTAGGATATTGAGAGGACTACTTTATTTCTTGTTTCGCCGAGTCTTCGATTGCCTGAGCCGCCTGCTCCGGGGTCAACGTACCGGCAAAAATCCCTTGCACGCTGTCGTTCACAACCGAACCCACCGCGGGAGGCATCGCCTGATCGTAATAGAGTTGGAAGTACTTCGCTGCGGCGGCGCCTTTTTGAACCATCTGAAGGGAGGGGTCTTCCACGCCAACTTCTGCGCCTTTAACCACAGGTAACGCCAGACCGATTTTCGCCTGGGCAATTTGCGAATCCACACTGCTGAGGAATTTGAGGAAGTCCACAGCCTCCGGCGAAGCGTCTTTGCCTACGATGAAGCCGTTCCCGCCGCCCAACGCGTCGGCAGCGTCACCCGCCCCGCCTTCAACCGCCGGGAAGGGGAACCAGCCCAGTTTCTCTCCCATAGGCTGCTTATCCACGCTGGCGTCTTTAAAAGCGCCAGGCGCCCACTGTCCCATTAAGTCCATTGCCGCCTTGCCGCTGGCAATTTCGACCTGTTCGTCGGGCCAGGTCATCGCCAGGAAGCCGTTCTGGAAGGGTTCCATGGCGATGAGTTCCTGGAGTTTCTTGCCCGCTTCTACGAACGGGGCGTCAGTGAAAGCACCTTTGCGGCTGTAAGCGGCGTCAAAGGCAGCCTTGCCGCCAACGCGCACAGCCAGATATTCCCAATAGAAAGCGCCGGGCCACTTGTCTCCCTCTCCCAATGCAATGGGGGTGATGCCAGCTTCTTTCAGTTTCTTGATGTCGTCTAAAAATTCAGTCCAGGTGGCGGGCGGTTTCTCGATGCCGGCTTTGGCGAATAACTCTTTGTTATACCAGAACCCGACCATGCCCATATCGCGCGGCACGCCGTAGTTCTTGCCTTCGAAGCTGAACACACCCAGCGCGCCAGGGGAGAACGTGTCGCGCCAGCCGCCTTTATCCAAATCGGCGGTGATATCTTTGAGCAAGCCAGCCTTGGCGTATTCATTCATCGTGCCGCCTCCCCAGCTCTGGAAGATATCGGGGGGGTTGCCAGATTGCATTACGGTGGTCAGCTTGGTTTTAAAGGCTTCATTTTCAAGCACGGTTATTTCCACGTTAACGTTCGGATGCGCCGCCATATATTCATCCGTTAATTTCTGCCACAAGGCTTTCTGATCGTCTGCGACCTGAATGTGCCACCAGGTAACGGTAACTTTTTCTTCAGCCGGCTTGGCTGGTTCAGCCGGCGCAGGTGTTGGAGGCGCAGCGCACGCCGGCAGTACAAACGAAACCAAGAGCACAAGACTCAAGATTGTAAAAATTTTGCGTAACATTTCCTTCTCCTTGAAATAAAGGTTAATTGGGTAGATATTTTTCTTACAATTCAGGTATGGATACGGAAAATATTGGTTTATAATCTACATATGTTGGTACTCCTTTTTATAAGGGATTCCATACACAAGTGGCAGGACCGGTGGAGGTGAAATCAGCCGGTCCTGTCCTTTGGTGGTGCAGTGGTATCGCGCAGGATCAACTCAGTGGGCAATTGAATCCTGGTGGCGCGATTGTTGACGTCCTTGACAATGTCAAGGAGCATCTGCGTCGCCACACGTCCCATCTGTTCCAGGGGCTGACGCACGGTGGTAAGCGCTGGTCGCACCATGGAGGCTTGCGGGATGTCGTCGAACCCGATAATGGATAAATCTTCGGGGATCCGCAGACCTTTATCGCGGGCAGCGTCCATGACTGCCATTGCCATAACGTCGTTGGAGGCGAAAATCGCGGTGGGCGGGGTATCCAAATCGAGCAGGTAGCAGGCTCCGGTATATCCATCGGGCTGGTTGAAGGTGCCTTCAAAGATCAATTGAGCGTCAACAGGGATGTGGTGGATGCGTAAAGCTGCCTTGTAACCGTCCAGGCGTTCGATTGCAGCGCCCAAATCGAGCGAGCCGGTGATGAAGCCGATGCGGTTGTGTCCCAGTTTGAGCAGGTATTCGGTGGCGTTGTAGGCGCCCTGCCAATTCGTGGCGCCAACGGCGGTACAATTCTCACCGGTTCCCTGGTGGTCAATCAAGACGAAGGGGAATTTGCGTCTGGCGAGGGTGCCGGTGTAATCTGCCGGGTTGCGCGGCAGCACGATCAGCAGCCCATCAATCAATCCCTGCGCCAGATTAGCAACGTAGTTGGCTTCCTTAACGGCAGCGCGGTGAGTGGTATAGAGAATCAGGTCCAGTCCTGAGCCGCCCAACTCGGCGTCAATGCCGCGGATGATCTCGCCGATGTAACCGGTGCCCAGGTCGGGCACGAGCACGCCGATGAGGTTGGATTTTCCCCCCGCCAAGCCGCGCGCCTGGCGGTTTGCCACGTATCCCAGCTTGCGCATTGCGTTTAGCACGCTCTCGCGGGTTTCGGCTTTGACGTGCACGTCGTTGTTGATTACGCGTGAGACAGTGCCAAAGGAGACGCCAGCTTCGGCGGCGACTTCAACGATAGTGATCTTCTCCGGGCGCCTGCTCATATTTTGGAAGCGCTTACACAATGGAACATTTCTGAAGAATTACCGGTAATCATGCTCAATTCCTCCTATTGGAAGCGCTTACATGGAGTATTAACAAACCGTTTTTCCCTTTTTTACGCCCTAAAGCGCCTTGTGTTTTGCATGTAAAGCTATAATTCTGGTGTTTTTTACTGAATTGGAAGCGCTTACATGGAAAATATAGCATAATTTTAATGCAGAGTCAAGAGGTTTTAATGATTTTTTTAAAATTTCCACACACCCACCGGATGTCTATTCAGACCTGGCAGGTTTAAAGAAGTTCTCCATTAAAATCATTTAAGATGCGTGCGTTCTGATTAATTTCTCGGATATTAATTCACGCATCCGTATCAGATAAACGTTAATGGTGATATAATACCTTTCATGGTACGTCCCCCCACTCGCGACCGCATCCCCAGGGAAGAAGGGCAGCGTGCGCCGCTGCGCCGCCCGGAATGGCTGCGCGTGCGCGCCCCTTCCGGCGCCAGCTATGAAAACGTGCGCAGATTGATGCACAGCAAAGAACTGCACACCGTTTGCGAAGAAGCCATGTGCCCCAACATCGGC
This sequence comes from uncultured Anaerolineaceae bacterium, assembly GCA_964524425.1. GTDB lineage: Bacteria > Chloroflexota > Anaerolineae > Anaerolineales > DRKV01 > JBAXBF01. The sequence continues at coordinate 13,103 of CAZGDA010000060.1, forward strand.
GAGTGTTTCGGCGCTGGCACTGCCACTTTCCTCATGCTGGGCGACGTGTGCACGCGGCGTTGCGCCTTCTGCGACGTGAAATTTGGCAAGCCCGCCCCATTAGATTGGGACGAACCGCAGCGCGTGGCGCAAGCCGTCAATGCCATGAACTTGAGCCACGCTGTCATCACCAGCGTCAACCGCGACGATTGCGAAGACGGCGGCGCAGGCATCTTTGCCCTGGTCATCCAGCACATCCGCCAGGTTCAACCTGCCTGCACGGTTGAAGTGCTCATCCCAGATTTCAAGGGCAATCTGAACGCCCTGGAAATCGTCATGCAAGCCAAACCCGACATCCTCAACCACAACGTGGAGACCGTGCCGCGCTTGTTTGACGTCGTGCAGCCACAAGACCGTTACGAATGGACGCAGGCAATTTTATCGAACGCCAAACGGTTTGACCCCGCTGCGCTCACCAAATCGGGCATTATGGTTGGTCTGGGAGAAACGCTGAACGAAGTCAAAGCCGTCATGGACGACTTGCGCGCCTGGGACGTGGACATCCTCACCATAGGACAATACCTCTCCCCCAGCCGGGCACACCTGCCTGTGGAGCGCTATTACACACTGGATGAATTTGCTGAATTGAAGGAATATGGTCTGTCTATTGGTTTTCGCTGGATAGAAAGCGCGCCGTTGGTGCGCTCGTCTTACCATGCCGCTGCTCAAGCCCGCCTGTTGTCAACCGATAACAGAAGTGGCTCTGTACAGCCAAGTGAATCGGGAAAATAGTCGCTTTAAAACAGATAACCATACCTTCTTATGTCTGAAATTGACGAGATCAAAGCCCGTCTTGACATTGTGGATTACATATCCACGTCGGTAAACTTGCGTCGTTCCGGCAAGAATTACGTTGGTTTTTGCCCCTTCCACGCCAATTCGCGCACACCTGCCCTGTACGTGTTTCCCGAAACGGGCACATGGCATTGTTTTGGCTGCCACGAAGGCGGGGATATCTTCACCTTCGCCATGAAAAAAGAGGGTTTGGACTTCAAGGACACCCTGCAGCAGCTTGCCAAACAAGCCGGTGTGGAATTGCGCCCGCGCAGCGCCCAGGACAGCCAACAAGAAGAAACGTATCAGGCGCTGCGTGAGCTGCTGGAGGAGGCGGTTACGTTCTACCAGCATCATTTACGCAACACGCCGCTGGGGCAGCAAACCCTGGCGTATCTTCACCGGCGCGGCTTGGATGATGCCGCCATCGAGGGCTTTGGCTTGGGATACGCCCCCGCCAGTTGGGACGCGCTGGTAAACCATTTCAACGCCAAAGGACGCACCCAAGAAGATTTGCTGAACGCCGGTTTGGTTAGCAAGCGTGAAAATAGAGACGGCGTCTTCGACCGGTTTCGCAACCGCTTGATGTTCCCCATCCGCAACGAGCGCGGGCAAATGGTGGGGTTTGGGGCGCGCAGCCTGAGCGATGAGGAAATGCCCAAATACTTAAACTCGCCCCAGACGCCCCTGTTTGATAAAAGCCGCCTGCTCTACGGGTTAGATAAAGCGCGCAAGCCCATCCGCAGCCAGGAAGAAGCCGTCATTGTTGAAGGATACATGGACGTAATTGCCCTGCACCAGCACGGATACGCCAACGTCGTCTCTCCCATGGGCACCGCCCTGAATGAGCATCAATTGCGCACGCTAAAACGCCTGACACAGCGCATCGTCCTGGCGCTTGACCCCGACGCAGCCGGAAGCCGCGCCACCCTGCGCGGGCTGGAAATTGCCCGTCAGACACTGGAACGCAGCGACGAACCGGTGTTTGACGCCCACGGCTTGCTGCACCACGAGGCGCGTCTTCAGGCGGACATCCGCGTAGCTTCCCTACCGGAGGGACTAGACCCCGACGAAATCGTACAACAGGACGCCGAAGCCTGGAAGAAAATTATCGAAAACGCCAAGCCCATCGTCGCTCACGTCATGGATACCCTGGCAGCCAGCCGCGATCTAAACGACCCCAAGGTCAAGGAAGACGTAGCCCGTCAGGTGCTGGTGCTCATCGAAGACCTGCCCAGTTCCATTGAGCGTGAGACTTACCGCCAGCGCCTGGCGCGCCTGCTGAAAGTGGACGAGCGCGCCTTGCTGGGCGTTCAGCATGCCCTGGCGCGCAAACTCGCCCCGGGTAAACCTGGCGGCAAACCTTCCCCTTCTCAGCCTGTGCTCGAAGGCAGCCTGGCGCCCGTCCCCAGCCGCAAGCTAGAAGCTTATATACTAGGTACTCTTTTAAGACAGCCTAATTTACTCTTTTACATTGATCGCATTTTACAAATGAATTCTCTCGACCGCCTTGAGCCACATGACTTTGAACGCAGCGATTACCGCGAAATCTTCAACCTGTTACAGCAATCCCTGGAACAGGACGAAACGGAGCCGTATAAATACATTCAAAACAAACTTTCACCCTTATTATTGGAGGTAACTGACGAACTCTATACCCGTACTGAAAACCTCACTTCTGATGAAGCACATATAATAAA
>CAZGDA010000061.1:0-14845 GCA_964524425.1 uncultured Anaerolineaceae bacterium
CCACCTCGCCACCAAAATGCCCTAATAATACGTTGCCGCTTACCTGTTTATCAAGCATTACTGGCAACACACCGGCAGTATATGCCAGCGGAGTTGCCCCTGCCAGGTAGCCTGCGAAGGGATCATAGTTTTTATTATTAAAATATTCTCGCGAAGTAGCCAAAAATGTATCCCGGCTGAGGATAGATACTCCCCCATCCCCACTTGTAGCCAAAGGAACTAAGTCGCCTCCCAGGCTTTGTTTAGCTGCCTGTCTCAATGCTGCAAGTGCTGCCAAACTTGCGGCTCCTTGCCCTTGCATTATTCCCCCCCTGCCAAGTGTAAAATGCAAGCAAGTTCCCCCCTCTATGGCGCTTTGTATAGCACGTCGTAGCCCGGAATATGCAGGAATACTACGCAGTGTAAACTTCAACCTCGGCAGAGCAAAACGCAGGATTAGAAACCCCACCAGAAAACAAAGCAAAATTCCAAGCTCAACCAGATCAATATTAATCAAGCCGTTACTCCTCTCGCATCCAGCAAATTAAAGCCTGCATTTGCGCGTCATTTTCCAACACGTTCATTAGTGCCGATGCATGCTCCTCTGCCAGGATTCCGCTCCACAAAGGCTGGCTGAGAGAAAATACCTGAGCTGCTACAACATGCAAGGGAAGACTGCTCTCTAATAAAGCAGCTGCCAGGGCTTTTAAACCCCAGTCATCCAACCGGCGCGCCCAATTATCCCAGGTATGCTGGTTCGCTTGCATGCCTAAAGTATAGCATAAAAAACAAAAAATTTCATTCCCCATACTACTTGTCAAAGGTTTTAGCAATCTTACCGGAAAACACGGTATAATCCTGATATGTTCAAAGCGCGACCATCTCAAGAAGCCGTTCTGGCATACAGGGGCGGTAAAATGGCTGTTTCTGCCGTGCCAGGCAGTGGGAAAACATGGACTCTCTCACACCTGGCTGCGAACATCATCTCTAGCCACGCCTTAGCAGAGGACCAAGAAGTCCTCGTCGTTACACTCACCAACTCGGCTGTTGATCTGTTCCGTCACCGCATCGGCGCCGCGCTTGCCGAAAGTGAACACAGAGGATTGCTGCCACGTTATCGCGTGCGCACCTTACACGGTTTAGCGCACGACTTGTTGCGCGAACGTCCTGACTTAGCCCACCTTGATTCGGAATTCCAAATAATTGACGAGTTCGAAGCCAATTATATTCGCCGCCAAATTTCTCTCACCTGGTTACGCTCACACCCAGACGCTATAAACGACTGGCTAAAGCCAGATTTACTAGACTGGGAAATTAATAAAATTCATCGAGAACAACTACCCAGGTTACTTGAAGACATTGCCCTCAGTTTTATTCGCACAGCAAAATCCTTACGCCTTACTCCTGAGCGGATCAAAGCCAATCTAGATCAGTTGCCTCTTTCTTTACCACTAGCGCAAATGGGTTGTGAAATGTACCTCGACTACCAGCGCTCCCTGGCGTATCGCGGCGCAATTGATTTCGATGATCTCACCCGTCTCAGTCTCGAGGCTCTCGACCAGGATAAAACCTTTCTCGAACGCCTGCGAAACCGCTACCCTTTCATTTTGGAGGACGAAGCACAAGACAGCAACCCTTTGCAAGAGCAAATCCTCTCCACCCTGAGTGGAGATTTCGGCAACTGGGTGCGCGTAGGGGACCCCAATCAAGCAATTTTTGAGACATTCACGACCGCCAGCCCAAAATATCTGCGCGATTTCCTCGCCAGAGAGGACGTAGATGCCAAAGACCTGCCCCATTCCAGTCGTTTTACGTGCAGTATTATCCATCTTGCCAACCAACTCATTCATTGGACGCGCACGCAGACTATCCTCCCACAAGTCAACGATGCGCTCACCTTACCGGAAATCAAACCCGTTCCCCCGGACGATGAAGCACCCAACCCTCCCGACACGGAAAAAAGCACGATCCTCTATATCAAACAACTCACCGCACAAGAAGAGATTCACCTCATCGCTGATTCGCTCGCGCGCTGGCTTCCTGAGCATCGCGATAATACTGTCGCCGTGCTTGCCGCCACCAATAACCACGCCAGTAACGTGTTCGACGAATTAAAACGCCGAAATATCCCAAGTGTGGATCACTTGCTGCGCAGCGCCAGCGTGGTTCGCTCCACTGCTGCCTGCCTGGTCGAAGTGCTGGAATACCTCGACAAACCAGACAATGCCTCAAAACTAGCCAGCTTATATGAGCTTTGGCGGAATATAAATCATCAGGCTGTCGAAATTCAAGCCGAAATCCAGGCACAGGCTGCTATGTTACGCAAATGCACTTACACGGAGACCTTTCTCTATCCCCGTGGTGATAATGATTGGCTCGAAAATATTAATATTGCATACCGCCTGCCTCAAGCTTACGAACAATTTCTAGCATTTCGTCAGGTAGTACAGCGCTGGCAGGGTGCTCTTGCCTTACCTATTGACCAGATTTTACTCACCGTTGCACAAGATTTATTCACAGAAGCCGCCGAGCTAGCCCTGGTTTACGACATGGCAGTCTTATTGCGCCGCCAGAGTAACCTCCACCCGAATTGGCGAATGGCTGAGCTTACTCGAGAGTTATCCGCCATCGCCCGAAACGAGCGCAGTTTCTCCAGCATCAGTGAAGCCAACACTGGATTTAAGCCGGAAGATTATAAAGGGCATGTGGTTGTTTGCACCCTTCACAAAGCCAAAGGTTTAGAATGGGATCGCGTGTACCTGACTTCCGTGAACAATTATGATTTTCCCTTCGCCCAACCTGAAGATAATTACACATCCGAGCGCTGGTTCATTCGCGATCGTCTGAACCTCGAAGCCGAGACTCTGGCGCAATTGCGCAGTTTACTCCCCACAGATGAATATGAACCCTGGTACGACGAACAGGAAGGTATTGCCACCCTGCAAGCGCGTTTCGATTACGTGCGCGAACGCCTGCGCCTGCTTTACGTGGGCATCACCCGTGCCAAACGCGAACTTATCCTCACCTGGAACACCGGTAAAAAAGGCTCTCTGCAAGCCGCCGTGCCTTTTTTAGCGCTCCACAACATCTCAACCACCCCTTCCCCTTAAGTCATCCTTTACAAATAGACATTTTTCTTGGAGAACCTTGATCTCTCCCTTGCCGTTCTTTGCATCGTAGGCTATAATTTCTTCATCCAAAGAACAATACCCTAATAGCCGGGAAAGCAATCACAAACGGGGGAATATCCCTATTGTAAACATTTTCTTTAGACTACCTGGGTGATAAAACAAGTGAGGAATCTGTTTTAATTATGATAGACGTAAACGAACTCCGTAAAGGTGTAACCTTTGAATTTGACGGCAGTCTTTTCAAAGTATTAGAATACGAGCACCATAAACCTGGACGCGGCAACGCAACCATTCGCGTCAGAGCACGCAACCTGCGCACCGGCTCCACAATTGATAAAACGTTTCAATCTGGTTTGCGCGTTGAAGAAGCGCGCATGGATTATCACAACGTCCAATTTCTCTACTCGGACGGGGAATTTTATCATTTCATGGACCAAGAAACCTACGAACAACCTGCCGTCCACGGTAACATCCTGGGCGATTCGGCAAAATACCTTAAACCTGAAATGGAAGTAAAGCTCACCTTCTACCAGGGAGAGCCTATAGACGTTGATTTGCCTCTGACGATTGATTTACTCGTTACCCACGCCGAGCCTGCCGTGCGCGGCAATACCGCAACCGGTGTTACCAAAAAAGTAGAGACCGAAACCGGGCTTGAAGTCCAGGTACCCTCTTTTGTAGAAGAAGGCGACGTCATTCGAGTTGACACGCGTTCCGGCACCTACGTTACCAGAGTCTAAGCCGTTATGCCTGCCACTCTCTTGCTGGACCTGGACGATACCTTGCTATACACAAACCTGGATAAATTTATCCAGGCGTATTTTTACAGCCTCTCCAAACACATGGCATCCTACGGCATTGGAGAAGGTTTTGCAAACGTCTTAAGAAACGCAACGCGTCAAATGATGCTGAACACTCGTCCAGATGTAACCCTTCAAGAAGCCTTCGACGCAGCCTTTTTTCCTGCTTTACAGCCCTTGCTCCCCCCAAACATGAAATCCAGTACGGAGAAAGCGCGCCAAGACCATCCTGTTTCGAAAGCCATCATGCAGTTTTACGAAGAGGTTTTCCCTGCTTTACGCAATGTAACGCAACTCCGCCCACAAGCGCGCACCCTGGTAGAAGAAGCACTACAACGCGGCATGCGTGTCGCGATTGCTACAAATCCACTCTTCCCGCAAATCGCCACACAGCAGCGCATGGAATGGGCAGGGCTTCCTGTGAACGAATTTCCTTTCGAGGTCGTTTCCACCTACGAGAATTTCCATTTTGCCAAACCTCACCCGGCTTATTACGCTGAAGTTCTCAGCCAGATTGGCTACCCCGAAGGTGCAGTGGTGATGGCAGGCAATGAACTTCGCGACGATATTGAAGGGGCATTACGGCTAGGGTTAGCCACGTTCTGGGTTAAACCGGAAGGCAAGGAATTAATTCGCGACGGTATAAGTGACCCCAATCTCACTCCACACGGCAGCGGTGATTTAGACGACATCTTGGCATGGATGGACTCGCTCCCACCCAAGACCCTCGTCCCGGACTACTCTTCTCCACAGGCAGCCTCAGCCATTCTGCGCGCCACCCCTGCTGCCTTATTGACCCTCACACGTGGCTTGACGGGTTCCACCCTGGCGCGTCGTCCACAAAAAGACGAATGGTCAGCCAGCGAAGTTTTATGCCACTTGAGAGACGTGGAAAAAGAAGTCTTCCTGCCGCGTCTTCAGCGCGTCCTCGCCGAAGACAACCCCTTACTACCCGACGTAAATGCAGCAATATGGGCGGAGGAACGTTCCTACCAGTCGCAAGCCGGACTCACCGCCCTGTACGATTTCGTTAGATCACGCTTGCAAACCTTATCTGCCATCGAAGCAGCAACCGTTCCTGCCGACTGGCAAAGAAGAGCTTACCACGCCGTTTATGGGGATATGACTTTCGCCGCCGTCGTAAATCGCATCGTTCGCCACGACCAAATGCACATCCGCCAAATCAAAGCCGCTCTATTAGAAGTGCGTTAGATTCACCTTCCTGCGCTTGCAAATTGGACTGTCATTGGTATAATTCTAAATAGTGGGAGGTGACTGTGAACTCAGCACGTAATCGCTCTTCAATAATATATTTACTACTCTTTATCGCCATAATCTCGCTGATTGTTTATAACTTTCAAATGCAATCTCGGGAACGCGATGTTTTAACCATCAGTGAGCTTGCCCAAAGCATTCAAGATAGCAACGTGGGCAGGATTCTCGTTGACGAAAATCAACTGATTGTAACTTATAAAAACGGCAGCCAGCATGACGCTCAAAAAGAACCCGGCGCTACGCTGGTTGAACAATTAAAAGAATTGGGCGTTTCAATAGACAAGCTCACGCCTGAAAACGTAACCATAGAGGTTAAAGCGCCCAGCCCCTGGTTGGGCATTATGACTGCGATGGGATACTTCTTGCCGTTCCTGATTTTACTCGGCGTGTTTTATTTCGTCTTCCGTCAGGCACAAGGCAGCAATAACGCTGCCCTCTCCTTTGGCAAATCTCGCGCCCGCATGTTCAGCGGTGAGCAGCCAAAAGTTACCTTTGAAGACGTTGCCGGTGTGGACGAATCCAAGGAAGAACTCAAAGAAGTGGTCGAATTCTTACGCGAGCCAGAAAAATTCATCAACTTGGGAGCGCGCATCCCCAAGGGTGTTCTTCTTGTGGGTCCCCCCGGTACGGGGAAAACGTTGCTTGCCAAAGCCGTCGCGGGGGAAGCCGGCGTACCTTTCTTCTCCATCTCCGGCTCAGAATTTGTGGAAATGTTCGTTGGTGTGGGCGCCAGCCGCGTGCGTGACCTGTTCGACCAGGCGAAACGCCACTCTCCGTGCATTGTCTTCGTAGATGAAATTGACGCCGTCGGACGCCAGCGCGGTGCAGGCTTAGGCGGCAGCCACGACGAGCGCGAGCAAACCCTGAACCAAATGCTGGTTGAAATGGACGGATTCGATACCGACACAAACATAATCATCATGGCAGCCACAAACCGCCCGGATATTCTCGATCCAGCTTTGCTGCGTCCTGGACGATTTGACCGCCGCGTGGTGCTGGATCGCCCGGATATGCGCGGACGCGAAGCCATTCTCAAGGTGCATATTAAAGGTAAGCCATTGGCTTCGGAAGTGGACTTGAAAAACATCGCCCGCTCCACTCCCGGTTTTGTTGGCGCAGACCTCGAAAACCTGGTTAACGAAGCCGCCATCCTCGCTGCACGCCGCAACAAGAAAATCATTACCCAGTCCGAATTGGAAGAATCCATCGAACGCGTCATCGCCGGACCGGAACGGAAAAGCCGCCTTATCAGCGAAGAGGAGAAACGCATCGTCGCCTATCACGAAGCTGGACACGCAGTGGTAATGAACGCTCTCACAGAAGCCGACTCGATCTACATAGTATCCATCATTTCGCGCGGGCAAATGGGCGGTTTCACCATGTCCCTGCCAGAAGAAGACCGCACTCTTATGCCGCGCAAAAAATTACTGGCAGACATCGTCGGCTTACTGGGCGGGCGCGCTGCCGAGGAACTCGTTTTTGACGATATCACCTCCGGCGCTGCTAACGACATAGAGCGCGTAACGAAAATCGCCCGCTCTATGGTTACCCGCCTGGGCATGAGTGATACACTCGGACAGATGGTCTACGGACAGAAAGAGGAGCTAATCTTCTTGGGACGTGAAATATCTGAGCAGCGCGATTATTCTGAAGCCGTCGCAGAAAAGATTGACCAGGAAGTGCGCCGTCTCGTGGACAACGCATATTTAAAAGCAAAAGACATCCTCACCCAATATCGCGATAAGTTAGACGCAGTCGCTGAGCAATTGCTGGAACTGGAAACCATCTCGCGTGAGGAATTTGAAGCCATCTTTCCTCCTCCCGTGCCAAAGAAACAATACACTCCGACCCCGCGCCACTTATCAGGTACATTTTCGGACACAAAAGATTCAAAATCACCCCGCCGTTCTGGTTCTCGCTCCAAGAAAACCCCTCCCGAAATGCCCCCCTCTCCTGCTCCGGCATAGGCACAGGGAAGATACAAAACCTCAGGGCACAAAGAAGCATCTCAAATTCATTCTTTGTGCCCTTTAATACCCTTTCAATAAAACCACTGTACCACGTTACACTATCCTAATAAATAATCATACATAACGTATTGCATAAGGAGGAAGCAGCTTATGGAGATGAAAAGACCCGGCGGAAAAATTGCCAGTCGTCCCTTACATTTCATTTGGATTTGCGACGTCTCCGGCTCCATGGCAGGCGATAAAATCCAGTCCCTCAATTACGCCATTCGCGAAGCCATACCACACATGCAAAAAGCCGCCGCAGAAAACGCCGAAGCACAAATCCTCGTCCGCGCCATCAAATTTTCCGACGGCGCCGTATGGCACATCGCTGATCCCGTTGCGGTGGAAGATTTCCGCTGGCACGACCTCTCCGCCGACGGGGTAACAGACATGGGCAAAGCGCTGACGATGGTTGCCGAGCAAATGCGCCCCACCGTCATGCCCGAAAGAGGCTTACCTCCCGTGCTGGTGCTCATCTCGGATGGACAACCAACCGACGACTTCGCCAGCGGTCTCAACGCATTGCTCGAGCAACCCTGGGGGTTAAAAGCCGTTCGTGTTGCCATTGCCATCGGAGAAGACGCCGATAGCGACGTTTTACAACGTTTCATTGGCAACCCGGAAATTAAACCCCTCACCGCCAGAAACCCCGAACAACTGGTTAATCGTATTAAATGGGTGTCCACCCAAATTATCAAAGCAGCCAGCGCGCCAGCTTCTCTTCCCCAGGGGCAAACCACCACCACAAACGTTATCGTGCCTATCCCTGTGGAAGGCGATAATCTTACTTCGGCGGACGAGGTCTGGTAGCTCAATATGGAAGAAAGCCTGTCTCAGGCTTCGATGTGGCGTGTTGTCGGATGCTCTGTACAGGGATCTGCCCACGCTCGCAAAAATTTACCCAACCAGGATGCCATCCGCTGGTTTCCTGAATTTGGTGCCGGTTCTTCCCTCATCCTGTCCGTAGCCGATGGACACGGCGACGCGTTGAGCTTTCGCAGCAGCATTGGCTCTTGTCTGGCAGTGCTGGCAGCTCAAACGGCTTTAACCCCCTTCATCAGTAATTTATCCCAACTATCCGATGAACAAATTCGAGAGCACGGTTCACAAATTAAGAGTGAAACGGAAACCAACCTCCCGGCTGAAATCGTTCGGCGTTGGAAACATCTTGTCCAGCAACATTGGCTGGCAGCGCCAATCAGCCATACAGAAACGGACTGGCTCGCCCAATACCCCCAAAAAGCCAAACGGCTGCGCGAGACACAGGAGTTCTACTCTGTCTACGGTGCTACAATTATGACTGTGTTAGCAACACCACATTTTATAATCTATGCGCAGCTTGGCGATGGCGACGTCCTCGCTCTTTCCGCGGAAGGTCTTCCATATTCTCCTTTGCCCACAGATGACAGATTGTTTGCCAATGAGACAACCTCTCTTTGCCTCGCTGATGCTTCTTTAACCATGCGCGTCAAATTCCAGAGCATTCAACCCCCTCTTTCTCCTCCGTCTATGCTTATTCTCTCAACAGACGGTTTTAAAAACTCTTTTGAAAGTGAAGCAGACTATCTGAGCTTTGGCACAGATATTTATCAACGGCTGACAACAGGCAAACCGGAGGAGGAACTTAACACAATCGCCCAAAACCTGACGCCCTGGTTGGCAGAGATAAGCCGCGGCGGCAGCGGAGATGACGTCTCGCTTGGTATTCTCTTCCGCATGAACGCCTTTCAATCCGCGCTTGAAGACACACAAGGATAACACATGCTTCAACTCCTCAAACCGAAACAACAAGTAACCCTGCAACTTTCAGGAGCAGCCTGCCACGTAGAAGAATTTCTCGGCAGCGGCGGACAGGGTGAAGTTTACCGCGCCACGATCTCCGCCAAACCAGTGGCTTTGAAATGGTACTACCCTCATTGTGCCACACCGGAGCAAAAAACAACCTTAGAACGCATCATCCACCAAGGCGCACCCACTTCAAGATTCCTTTGGCCCTTAGATCTGGCTTTCGCGTCAAAAACCAGCCCAATTTCCAATTTTCCTGGTTTTGGTTACATCATGCCCCTGCGTGACGCGCGTTATAAAAACATCGTAGATCTGCTGAAACGCCGCCTGGAACCGAGCTTTCAGACTTTGATCATCGCCTGCCGTGAACTGGCACATAACTACCTCCAATTACACGCCAGCGGCTTCTGTTATCGCGACATCTCTTTTGGCAACGTCTTTTTCGACCCCACCAATGGGGAAATATTGATATGCGATAACGACAACGTCGCCATTAACGGTCAACCTATAAAATCAAGCGTACTGGGCACGCCAAAATTCATGGCGCCTGAAATCGTACGCGGCCAAGCCGTTCCAAGCATCCAGACAGACTTATACTCACTGGCTGTGCTAATGTTTTACATGCTCATGCTACACCATCCGTTGGATGGCAAACGTGTGCTGGGAATCCGTTGCATGGATTTACCCGCCATGAACAAGTTATACGGTAGCGAGCCGCTCTTCATCTACGACCCCCACGATCCTGCCAATCAACCTGATCCATCAGAGCAGGAAAACGCCGTAGTCTTTTGGAATCTTTATCCGCAGATATTGCGCAAATTATTTACACGCGCGTTCACGCAAGGTTTGTTCGACCCTGCTTTGCGTGTGCGCGAAAGTGAGTGGCGTGCTGCCATGCAATCCCTGCTCGATTCTATCTTTTATTGTCCCACGTGCTCTATGGAGAACTTCTACGACAGCGAAGAATGGCACAACGACGATAAAACCCACAATTGCTGGGCGTGTAACAACATCTTACATCCTCCCCCGCGCCTGCACCTTGAGAAAACAACCGTTTTACTCAACCACAATACCAAGCTCTTTCCTCATCACGTCAACCCTGCCCGCCAATATGATTTCAGCGTCCCTGTAGCAGAGGTCTCGCGCCACCCTACTGACAGGCAAATCTGGGGTCTGAAGAATTTAACCAAGGAGGACTGGACGATCACTGCCTTGGATGGTTCTGTGAAAAAGGTCCCTGCTGGTCGCAGCGTTACCCTCGCCGCAGGTATAAAAATCGCATTCGGTAATACACAGGGAGAGATACGCACAAGCTGAGTATTCTCTGGTTTCCGGACAATTAATAAAAGGATTGGGGTTTATGGAAACAAAAGCGCACATGCGTCAACGTATCCTTCAGCTAGAGGCACAAAATCGCGAGCTATCCCAAAAACTCGCCGAATGGGAAAGCAAAGAGGCACAGCTAACCCAGGGACAAAACCGTCTCCACGCTATCCTCGAAGACCAAACCGAGATGATCTGCCGCTACTTACCAGATTTCATCCTGACCTACGTTAACGACGCCTATTGCCGCTCGCATTTTAGCACCCTCGCAGAACTTATCGGAAAGAGTTTCATCGAATTCATACCCGAAGGTGAGCGCGAGGACTTTCTGCGTGTTTTTTCGCGCATCAGCCGCGAGACACCCGTTATAACCACCGAGCATAAAGTCTACTTGCCGTCTGGTGAAGCGCGCTGGCAGCAATGGCACGATCGCGCTATTTTTGATGCACGCGGGAATATCGTAGAATATCAAGCTGTAGGGCGCGACATCACCGATCTTAAACGGGTTGAAGCCGAGCTTGCCTCATTGAACAAAGAACTGGAACACAGGGTGGAAGAGCGCGCCCGTCAATTACAGGAAGAAATCATCAACAGGCAAAAAACAGAACAAGCCCTACAGAAGAGTGAGGCTTCCTATTATCACTTGATCGAAAATCTAAAAGAAGGCTTCAGCGTTTTTGATGAAAACGGTGTTCGCACATACGTCAATGATCGCTTTTGTGAAATGGTCGGCTACAGCCGCGACGAGTTAATTGGACATCCTGCCAGCCTGGTTTTAGATGAAGAGGGCATGAAAATTGTCAAGGGAGAGTGGGAAAGGCGTAAAAAAGGCAATAACGTAGCCTACGAAGTTGCCTTAGTCCGTAAAGACGGCAGTAAAATCAACGTTATTGTCTCTCCGGAATCAATTTTCGATGCCGATGGAGCGTTCAAGGGTGGTTTTGCTGTTTTCACTGATATTACTGAACGAAAAGCTATGGAAACTTCTCTACGCGAAAGTGAAGCGACGCTGCGCGCGTTGCTCAAAGCCAGCCCAGAGTCTTTCTTTTTAATAGATGCGAACGGTATTATCTTAGCTGCCAATGAGATCATCGCTGCCCGTTTGAATCTCACAGACACAGATATTACTGGGAAAGACATTTTCTCTCTCCTTCCTCCTGAAGTTGCCCAAACGCGCAAAAAACGTGTGGAAGGTGTAATTCAAACCGGCAAACCAATCCGCTTTGAAGACCAGCGCACTGGCGTGTATTACGAAAATTACATACATCCAATCTGCGACGAAAATGGGGCAGTAACGAAACTAGCCATTTTGGGCATTGACATCACTGAGCGTAAACAAGCCGAAATAGCATTACAGCAGAGCGAGGAACGTTACCGCACTCTCGTTGAACAAATCCCAGCCATTACCTATTCAACGATACTTGGTCAACCGAGTATTACTTCTATCGTGAGTCCACAAATTGCCCATCTTGGGATTGTTTCTCAAGATTGGGAAACTGATGAACGCTGGCTTAATTATATCCACCCGGAAGATCGTGAGCGCGTCAGATGTAACTTTGAACGGGCTATTACCGGCAGCACTTCTTTTCAGGAAGAATACCGCTTTGTTACCCCCGACGGGCGTACGATTTGGGTCGTTGATGGCGCCAGCATTTTGCGCGATCCTTCCAGTGATTCTGTTCTCATTCAAGGTGTCATCATGGACATCACCGCTCAGAAAGCCGCAGAAGAAGAACTACGCCGCCAGAAAGCTTTGATCGAAGCCATGATTAAAAACCTTCCGCTAGATTTCTGGGCGCGCGACCGCGACGACCGCATTATCATCCAAAGCGATATAGACCTTCAGATTTGGGGATATCAAATAGGGAAAACTGTGCTCGATTCAAGTGTTGATGATGTGCATAAGAAAAAATTTGAAAATAACAATCACCGGGCACTCAGTGGAGAAACAGTGCACGATGAATTTACACACGTACATCAGGGGCAGAATTATTATTTTTCAAGTATTATCGTCCCGGTCTGGGAACACGACACCGTGCAGGGCACGTTAGGTATAAATATTAATTTAACAGAACGCATAGAGATGGAAAAAGCCTTGCGCAAGAGTGAAGAGCGTTATCGCCGTCTGGCAGAAAACGCCCGAGACATGATTTTCCGTATGACAATTCCAGATGCACATTACGATTACGTCAGTCCTGCCTCCCAAGAAATCATCGGCTACACCCCCGAAGAACTTTACAACACCCCCCGCCTGATCTGGCACACCATCCACCCTGCTTCGCAGAAATATTTAGAAACACATTGGGATAAGCTGCAAAGGGGAGAAGTCCTTCCGGAATATGAATACCAGGTCTTCCATAAGTCGGGAGAGGCAAGATGGTTGAATCAGCGCAACATGCTGGTTCGAGATGAAAATGGTAATCCCATCGCTATTGAAGGCATCGTTACCGACGTTACGAAACGCAAACAAGCCGAGCAAGCCCTGCGTCGCAGCGAAGAACGTTACCGCAGCCTGGTTGAAGTCATGCCCGACGCTCTCGTCTTGACCGACATCAACGGACGTATCCTGGTAGCCAACGCGCGCATGGCTGAGTTGTTCGGGTATGAGAAGACGGAGGAACTAAACGGGCAAAACGGCTTCATGCTGCTTGCTCCAGACAACCACGAAAATGGACTGGCGGGTATTCAATCTATCCTTCAATCAGGCAATCGCAGTGTGGCTGAATTTCATTTACTGCGTAAGGATAACTCCTCCTTTATTGGAGAGACGAGCGCCGTCATTATCCAATCCCAAGATGGAGAAACCCAGTTCCTGGTTTCTGTCCGCGACGTAACTGAACGAAAACAGGCGCAGGCTCTTCAACAGGAGTTGGAGGTCTTACGCCAGGTGGACCAATTACGCACAGAACTCATCGGAAATGTATCGCACGAGATGCGCACTCCTATCGGATTAACCCTGGTTATGATCACTGCCCTTCAATCGGAAAACATCGTCCGTGATGCTGACTTGCGTCAGGAGCTGCTTGCCGACATTGAAGAAGAAACGCGCAAATTACAATCCATTGTAGATGGTTTACTGGATATTTCCCGTATTCAAAATGAACGCATGGAATTAAATCGCACCAGCGTGGATGTCCAGCATATCATTCACAAACTGGTGAATAAATTTGGAACGCAAGTTCCCCAGCGCCGTTTTGTGCATTTACCGCCCCACGAACCTCTCGTGGCTAGCATTGATGTCCGCCGCATTGAACAGGTATTAAACAACTTACTGGACAACGCCATTAAATATTCTCCGTTCCAAACAGAAATCACCATCCAAGCCGTACGGGAACAGGAGCACATGCGCATAGCTGTTGGAAATAGTGGAGCTGGCGTTCCTCCACCAGAACGTGAACGCATCTTTGAGCGTTTTTACCGTTTGCACGAAAAAACCCCATCCTCCATCCCTGGTCTTGGGTTGGGGTTATCCATCTGCCGTGGAATTGTAGAAGCTCACGCGGGTAAAATATGGGTAGAAGATCGTCCCGGTGGTGGATGCCTGTTCATATTCACTCTGCCCCAGCAGTTCTCAGAAGATATTTCAGAAGAGGAAAACAATGAATAAGCTAAGGAATGCCTGTATTCTGGTTGTTGATGACGAACCCAAATACGTAAAAACCATCAAAATCATTCTTGAAGCCAATGGGTATAGCGTCATTACCGCAAGAGATGGAGAAAGCGCGGTTACTCTCGCAGCCAGTGAGTCTCCAGATTTAATTTTACTAGACGTGCGTATGCCCCAACTCAATGGACACGAAGCCTGTCGGCGTATTCGTGAATTTTCACTTGCCCCGGTGCTAATGCTCTCTGCACTGGCGCAGAAAACCGACATCGTGAAAGGCTTGGATGCCGGTGCAGACGATTACATCACGAAACCGTTCAGCACGGAAGAACTCCTGGCAAGAGTGCGGGCAGCCTTGCGTCGTGTAGAAAATAGAGACAACCAATCTACTGAACCAATATTTCAAACCGGTGCGCTGCGCCTGGATTACGCCAGTCAACGTGTTTTCATAGCTGAACAGGAGATCAAGCTTACCGCGACAGAATACCGTCTGTTATGCGAACTGGCACACTCCGCCGGGCGAATTGTGTCCTCCGAAACGATCTTGGAAAACGTTTGGGGTCCCGGCTACGCGGGTGAAGACCAGTTAATCCCGCGTGTCATCCACCGCCTGCGCCGTAAGATCGAACCGGACGCGGAGAATCCGCGTTACGTCATCACCCGCCCAGGCTTAGGCTATATCTTGGAAACCAGCACCGAATAAACCAATTCACACCTTAAGATTCATAAGGGTTTTTATAGGGAAGATATTCCTTGTAAAAATCCTTTTTTTATCCCAGATACGCCATTATGCCATCATTTAAAATTTTTGGGATATTTTTGGGAGGTCGAAGCATATCTTTGGGAGAGAAAAGAGAAACCAATCCTGTATGATAAAAGCATGGTCGTCAATAATCCCCAGTCAAGAATTCTTGTAATTAGCGACTCAGATAAACG
>CAZGDA010000062.1:0-14598 GCA_964524425.1 uncultured Anaerolineaceae bacterium
GTATAATTCTTTATCTCCCCATATCTGGAAAAATACTGTCAAGAATAACGGTTTTTTCTATATATGGTACACCCATATCTTGGAGAAAGCAGGAAAAAAGCCCTTATCCCCGCATATCTGGTGTTTCCACGTTATTTCCAAACATTGCCGTGTGGATAACTCTGAAAAAACTGTGGATAAATGTGGATAAAAATGTGTATGCGTCTTGCCTCACTGGGCAGTTTGCAAAATATAATACAAAGCCACAAGGAAGAGCAGCGTGGAGAAAATTCCGCTGCCCCACAGCAGGTATGCCAGCGGACGGCGTTGTTCTTCGCGGTAAAGGAAAAATCCTCCCGCCCACTCTACTGCAAATAAAATCAAGTTCACAAATGGCAAAAGCCACAAAACCATGCCAGGCAGCGCCTCTGGCGTGCGGGTATTCACCATCGCATGCAGACGAATTACCTGGAAAGTGGACGTTGCATAGGCAGCCGCGCCAAACAGCAAAAGATTTAACCCCGCGCCCAGGATGAGCAAGCTGCGCATTTTGCGCGATTGTAACGCCCGCCGCGACCAAAAAGAAGGGTAAACGGATTGCGCTGGGATGAGGTTTAAAGACCCGTATTGGATCACCTCCTCAAACGCCAGCAGAAAAGCCTCCACGTCGGCAGGGGAGATGGCAAAGACGCGCGCCGGAGTGGCAAGCAACACCAAATCGCGCCCACGCGAAGCCATAAACTCCAGCGGCACTTCCGCCATAGAGCCGTCTGGCAACCTCCTTTTTCCGTTACCCAAGACAGCGCCGGGCAGACGCAAGCGCGGCAAAATCAACGCGGCCGCGTCTTCTGCCTGCCTGCGCACCCACAAGACGCGGCGCATGGGGATATCCTCTAAACGCATCCCCCAGCGCAGGCGTATGCCGTCTCGCCCCAATAAATACTCAGCGCTTTGCAGGGCGCGCAGCCGGTAAAACAACCAGGGTATTGGCAGAGGGGCAATAAAAACCAACCCCAGATGGATTAATATCCCCAGGTTTAACGGAGAAAATGCAATCTGCAAGACGTTCCAGAGATTAAAAGCTAACAGAACGAGGAGCAATACTCCCAGAAACACACTTCCCTGGCGCCGCGACGGGGCAAACGCGTATGCGTCTTCCATACTTCTTGGAACCAACACCACCGCGCGTCTGACAGGTTTTTCATCCAAACCTGTCAGACGCCGTCTGCTTTTAATTCCCTAACCGCCGATAAGATAGACGATGGTTACGTCCACCGAGATGTTCATCTGCCCTGGAGAAATTGGTACATTTGGGGCAGGTGCTGCAACCTCCTGTGCCAGGCTGCGCTTATATAACGACGGGCTGCTGACGGAGGTCTGGATGGTATGAACGGGACCGAGTTTCACCCCGGCTGCTTTTGCGGCGACTTCCGCCTTGGCGCGTGCATCCGCAACGGCTGCCTCGAGTGCCTTGTTGTAGGCGCCGCTCGAGTCGGCGACGTCAAACTGGATGCTGCTGATGGTATTGGCGCCGGCTTTTACCACCGTGTCGAGGATTTCTCCAATTTTGGTCAAATCGTTCACCCGCACCAATACGGTATTCTCCACGCCGTAGGTTGTTTCAAGGGGTTTACCGTTGTTATCGTATTGCTGGCGCGGGTAAACCGTGAAATTTGTCGTGCTGATGTATTTCTCTTCAATGCCAAAACTTTTCAGTTGTTTTAAAACTTCCTGCGCCTTGGTGTTATTCTCCGCCACAGCTTTGGCAGCCTCTTTATCTTCGGTTTGGACACCGATGGAGATAGTGGCGATGTCGGGGGTGAGGGATGCACTGCCCTGCCCGCTGACCGTGATCGTATGCAACTGTCCCTCGTCTGCGGTTTGGCTGGCGGGCGCCGTGAACGCCGGACGGGTGCCCACAAAAGCCAACAAGCCACCGAATACGAGTACTCCAATAAGGGAAAGTAAGATTTTATTCCGCATATATCCTCCTGTGTGTTGGTTTGTGCAGCGTTTTTGCGCGCTGCACTGATATGATTCTACACGATATGACGGTTTTATGGACAGTTTTGTTCCCTTGAAAGCATGCCTTTCTCAAGCTTTATGGACGTGAGAAGATAATTATTAGAAGAAGCGGCGTGGATATGGCAGGGTATCCGAAGTCTGTCAGGTCTCTGGAGAGCAGTATATTTCGATTTTATCAAACAGTGCGTACGAAATGCTCTTGAACACAAAAGAAATCCTGTTCAGGTAGCGTGTTTTCCACCCTGTGCAGTATACGAAAAATTTACGCAAATTTTACGCGGCACCTGTAAAGTTTGCGTAAACGTGGACGAAAATATAAAATGTAAAAGATATTTCAAATTGCAATAATCTGCAAGTAAATTAGGGATACGGAATATCCCACCAAGTAGAACATGGAGGTATAAAATGTCGAACGTAGATGTAACCAGAGTAGCAGGGAATATTGGAGCACTGAACTCACTCAACTCACTATCATATGTCAATGGTCAATTGTCCATGCACCAGACTCGTCTGGCAACCGGTAAACGCATCAACTACGCCTATGAAGACCCAGCCGGGTTGAACTTAGCCACCACCTTTGACGTGCGCCGCCAGGGCTTGCAGGTCGCCTTGAACAGCATCGGAGACTCAAAGAACATGCTTTCCACGGCAGAAGGCGGGTTGCGCAAGATTCAGGACATCCTGGTGAAGATGAAGAACAAGGCGATGGAAGCGATCGGCGACACGATAGGACAGAGCGAACGGGATGCGATCGTAGCGCAATTGAAGGAGTACGCCGGTGAAATTGACAACATTGCCGCACAGACGCAGTGGAACGGGCGCAACCTGATCAGCGGCTCGGCGAGCGGCGGGACGGGCACATCAACTGAACAACTGTCCTTCCTGGTGGACTCTGCGGGTGGCAGCGTGGGCTTCTCGTTCGGCAGCAATCGTTCCTTCGTAACCGCCAGCGGAACGACCGGGTTAGGCTTCACCACCACAACCTTGACCTCGGCGAGCGCCGGTGGAGCGGACGCCAAGACAGTCTCGGACACGATAGACACGGCGTTATCCCGTGTGAAGCAGGGTGTGCGTGAGGTCGGTTCGTTCATGGCACGTTTGACGTTCAAGGAAGACTCGTTGACGGTGCAATACACGAACACGGAAGCAGCCTACAACCGGATCATGAACGCCAACATGGCAGAAGAGCAGGTGGAATCGAGCAAGTTCTCCATTCTGCAGCAAACAGCGACGGCGATGTTATCGCAGGCGAACGTGGCGCCGCAATTCATCCTCTCCCTCTTCCAATAATCTAAAAATCAGTTACCTCAAGCTGGGGGCACGTTGTGTCCCCAGCTTTTTTCTTCGGCAGGAAATCAAATGCTTGCGCTTCTTCCTAATTACCTCCCTTTGGAAGTTATCGTCGGTATGGGCGTTGGGTTACTCGGCGGCTTGCTGGTGATGTTTGTTGCGCCTCTGCCGTTCAGAAGATACCCCGCCTCGTTTGCTGATGTGGCAGCAATTGCATTATTCCTCATCATTCTGCTCCTGCCCATCGTCTTTCCACTCACACTCTTCCTTGCTTTTACCCTCACCTTCTTGAGTGTGTGGATGGTTCCCCCCATCCTGTTTTCTGCTAATACCAAACCAGCCAAGCCAAAGGGCAGGCTGCCAGCCGCGCCGGAACCGTCCAGCAAATATGAAGACATTCACGAAGCCGTTGAAGCGCTTTCTCCTGAGGGCAGAGCCGCCCTGTTAGAAGATATGCGCATTTTTCAATAACACCAGCCATACAGGACGTGAAAAGACCTGCCCCACGTAACAAAGGAATTGGGCAGGTCTTTTTTTTTATCCAGGGTCGTCCAGTATTCGTTTACACCCGAAATGGCTTCTAGTACGCCAAGAAATAGCCCACCGCCGTCAGCAAAGGTGCGCCGTTTTAGACAGGCAACCGCGTACCATTTCGCGCCTGTTTCAGCCTTCGCTGGTCATAATGAAGAGCGGTTTCATCTCAAAGCTGCCGTAGTGTGGGCGCAGCCGTTCCGTGTTGTAATGCTCTTTAACGTTGATCACTTTCTTCGTGCTGGTAACCACGTCAATAGGCATGTTGTCGTAGCGTCCGTTTTTCAACACCACCAGGCGTCCGTGGACTCTGTTCAGAATCAAATCCAGAGCCAGGTTGCCATAAGCCATCGGTACGATCGAGTCGATCGCGTCGGGGTCGCCGGAACGCACCATATAGCCCAGCTTTTGGTTGATCACGTCAATTTTCTTGCCCTTGTTAAACTTGGCAGACAGTTCCTTTAATTCAGCCGAGACCAGGTCGCCAATGCCGCCCAGCTTGGCATGACCGTAAGCGTCCGTCGAGCGGTCCTGAAAGACCATTTCCCCGCCCTCAAACATCGCCCCTTCGGAAACGAGCACAATGGCATAGCGGCTGGGATTCTGGTTGCGGTCGTAGGTCAACAACTCGGTGAGATGGTCCATGTTGAATTTATATTCAGGGATAACGCAGCGGTGCGCCGAACCTGCCATAGTCGGCAGCAGGGCGGTGAAGCCGGCGTAACGCCCAAACACTTCCAGCACCAGAAAACGTTCGTGCGAGCCAGCAGAGGTGCGCAGCGTGTTGGTCAATGCAATCGTGCGCGTTACACACGTGCTGAACCCAATACAATAATCCGTACCGGGGACGTCATTGTCCATCGTCTTGGGTATGGCAATGACCTTGACACCTTCCTGATACAGGCGCACGCCAAAGCTGAGCGTGTCATCTCCGCCGATGGGGATCATGTAATCCACCCCCAGCCATTCCAGATTCTTCATCACTTCAGAGGTGAGGTCGTTCTTCTCCGCTGAATACGCATCCTTGAGATGGTCAGGAACGCTGTTCTTGGATACTTTCTGCGGATTCGTGCGCGAGCTGTGCAGAAACGTGCCGCCCGTGCGCCCGGCTTTGTTGACCACTTCGTCCGTCAGGTACTGGAAATTGGCGCTGTTGTCGTAATCTTTGTCCCGCACCATATCCACCAGTCCGCCCCAGCCGCGTCGAAAACCAATCACCTGGTAACCCTCGCGGTTAGCGCGAATCGTTACGGCGCGAATAGCGGGGTTCAAGCCCGGGACGTCGCCGCCTCCCGTTAAAATACCAATAACGCCTTGTTTCTTTTTAATGTTTGTCATTATTAAACCTCCAAATAAAAGAATGAATGAATCGCTTATTGCGAAAATTTTATCTGAGAATCAAAAATGCAGACCCAAGCTCGTTATTTCAGGTGAGAGTCTCCATATCCACACACCCAGTGTTCTGAATCCAACGAGCCGTCAGAGGCATCTAACCCCCAGGGGTCGCAACTGTCCAGGTCTGTACATGTTTGTGCGCGACACCAATCGTAGCATCTTTGCGCTTCGTTGGCGGTGCGAAAATCGCTGCATTTATACCCCATTGACTCTGAACATTCGCAGTCACTCGTAACTCCAATTGGGGTGATTGCCACGGAAGAGGAGATTTTCGTACCGCTTGGCAGGGTGATATATTGGGTCGCCTGTGCCACAGCAATGGGTGCGCTCGTGGCTGTCGCCGGTGGGAGGGGGGATAACGTGGGTAAGGGGGTATTCGTATCCAGCGCGGTAGGCGTGGGCAACGCCGTAGGAGGTTGGGTGTTGGTTGGGTGAGCGGCGATCGTCAACACAATTGCAGTTTGCGCAAACCCTTCCGGTAGGGCGGTGGGTTGCTCGGCGCCGCTATTTGCCATGCTCACGCCAATCATCACCCCCAGCACGACCAATATTACGCCGATAGCAACCGCGCCGATAACCCATAAATATATAGAGTTTTGTTGCACGGGTTGTCTTTTTCTATACATAAAACTACTCCATCGTCATAGAGAATCTCTATGTTTTTTTCTTATCATTAATTATAGCATAAGCGTTGCGCCGAATCCGGTAAATATCCGCAATCATGCGCAGGGAATCGCGCACAACGCTGACCTTGCTTTCAGCGTTGAAGTACCAGGGCACCGGCACTTCCACGATGCGATAGCCGCGCAAACGGGCGATATAAAGCACCTCTACGTCAAAAGCAAAGCCGTTCAAGGTTTGCTTAGAAAACAAGTCTTGCGCCACGCCAGCCTTGAAGCACTTAAAGCCGCACTGCGTATCGTGTAAGCCGGGCAGCGCCAGGGCGCGAATGATCAGGTTAATGAAGCGCCCGCCAACGTGGCGGTACGTCGGTTCGCCGTAGCGCACTGCGCCAGACGCCTCGCGCGAGGCTATCGCCACGTCGTACTCCTCCAACTGCGGGGGAAGAAACCGGTTGACTTCTTCAATCGGGGTGGAAAGATCGGCGTCCGCCATGTAACGATAGGCGCCGCGGGCTGCCAGCATCCCGCTGCGCACGGCTCTGCCCTTGCCACGCCCGCTTTCCTGAAGCAGGCGCAACTGGGGGTGGCGCGCCGCGTATTGATGGACGATTTCAACCGTCGCATCCTGGCTGCCGTTTTCGGCTACCAACACTTCCGCAGTGTACGGCTGGGTTGCCAGAAAGTCAAAGACCTTCGTCAGGGTTGCGGGCAGGCGTTTTTCCTCGTTGTAAGCAGGGATGACAATGGATAGAAACGGGGCTTCTAACATGCTATTGCTCATAATATCTGCTGGATTATATCACATTCGCGCCCGTTTCTAAAGCAAGATGCACACACAAGCTGTTTTCTCGGCTTGCCTTACCCTTACTTTATGGTAAAATATATTCGGTTTATTGAATATGATTGAGATGATCACGGAGCAGCCATGAACCGTATACAGTACGCCTACGTGCAAGAAGATGGCAGCCTGACCCTTCCAGCCGAGGTTGCGGCGCGCCTCGGGTTAACCCCCGGCAGCAAAGCCGTGCTGGTGCAAGGCAATCACCAACTCACCTTGGGACTGCCAGCAACGACTCTGCGCAAGCTTTACGTGGAGCCTACGAATCTGTGCAACCTGAATTGTTCCACGTGTATGCGCACCGTCTGGGACGAGCCGCTGGGCAGGATGAGCGCAGCCACGTTTGAACGTGTGTTAGATGGGTTGAAGGCGTTTTCCCCTTTGCCAACGGTCTTTTTCGGCGGCATCGGCGAGCCGCTGTTTCATCCCGCCATCGTGGATATGATCCGCCAGGTCAAGGCGCTGGGGGGGCGCGTGGAGCTGATCAGCAACGGCATTTTGCTGGACGAGGAAATGGCAACCCAGCTTATCCAAGCCGGATTGGATTTTCTGTGGGTTTCCGTTGACGGCGCCACACCGCAAAGCTACCTGGACGTGCGCCTGGGTGATGCGCTGCCGCAGGTGCTGGAAAATCTGCGCCGCCTGCGCGCTTTACGTGACCAGATTTACAGCTACACGCCCCAGTTGGGCATCGCCTTTGTGGCAATGAAACGCAACGTCGCCGACCTGCCGGAAATCATCCGCACCGGCATCAACCTGGGCGTCAAAAAGTTTTCCGTCACCAACGTGCTGGCGCACACACCCGAATTGAACGCGGAAATCCTCTACCAGCAGGCGCTGTATCGCGGCGCATACTCGGCTTCCGATATCATCCCCAAAATCAGCCTGCCGCGCATTGACCTCAACGAACACACGCAGGCTTCCCTTCTGGAAATGCTGCGCGGCAATTACCAGCTCGTGCTGGGAGAAAACGAAGCCCCCCAGGTAACGGACGTCTGTCCTTTCATCACGCGCGGCAGCGCGGCTGTGCGTTGGGACGGCGCGCTGAGTCCTTGTCTGCCGCTGCTGCACACTCACGCAAGCTACCTGGACGAGCGCGTGCGCCGGTCGCACGCCTACACTGTGGATACCCTGCACACGCGCAGCTTGAAAGCCATCTGGCTGGACGAGGAGTATCTTAATTTACGCCAAACCCTGCAAGCTTTTGCGTTTTCCCCCTGCGTGGTGTGTAATAGCTGTGAGTTTGCTAATGAAAACGTGGAGGATTGTTTTGGAAATCTGTTGCCGACCTGCGGCGCGTGTCTGTGGGCGCAAGGGCTGATCCAATGCCCGTGAGGGCTGTCAGGCAGCCCAGGAATTGCTTACGTAAAATCAACAAAGAGAGGTATGGAAATGATCGTTGTAAAAGTGTTGGGAAGCGGGTGTGAAAACTGCCAGAAAGTGGAGCAAACCGCCCGAGATACAATCGCTTACATGGGGCTGGATGCGCAGGTGGAAAAGATAACCGAGCGCGCAGAGTGGAAAAAATATGCCCTGCTGGCAACGCCAGGACTGGTGATCAACGAGAAACTGGTCTGCGCCGGGCGCATCCCTAGCGCAGCGGAGGTATCCACCTGGCTGGCAGACGCGGCGATGGCATAACCCCGCCTTCTGGCGCAGCCATCTGGAAGCATAAACCACGGAAATCGCTCTGGAATTTATTAACCACGGGGAACACCAAGAACACGAAGGGAAATCTTGGTGCCCTTGGTGTTCTTGGTGGTTAAAATGCACTCTGGCGAGCCTGCAAGAGACGCCACACACCCGTTAGTATTCCCACGCGGCGCGATAATCCTGGACGTATTGGCGCAGGGTGATCGGTTTGCGCCCCAGCAGCTTCTCCACATCCGCGCTGATGCGTCCCGCCTTACCAGCGCGCGTGGCAGCGTGCAGGCGGGCGATCTCCAGCGCCGCGCCCAAAGACCCTCCCCGCGCCACAGTACGTGAAATGTACGCCGCCACAGACGGATTGGCGTAGCTGATCTTACGTCCCAGCGCCTCCGTGAAGCATTGCGCCGCCTCAGCGTAATCCAGCGCCTCACCGCCGGTCAGGTCGTAGACCCTGCCGGCGTGCCCCGCCTGGGTGAGGACCACCGCCGCCACTGCAGCGACGTCGCGCACGTCAATGAAACTGATTTTCCCATCCCCGGCGGGGACGAAGATTTCACCCCTGTGGACGATTTCTGCCCGATGAAAAGTGTTGAAGTTCTGCATGTAACAGCCCGGGCGTAGGTCGGTAACGATGATGCCCAGGCGGGCAAGCTCACCCTCAACCTGGGCGTGCGCCAGGAACTTGAGTTTATCCACGTCCAGCACGGAAAGAAAGACGATATATTTTACCCCGGCTTGCTTGGCTGCTGCCAGGGCAGGAAAAACGTCGCGGCGCACGTCGCTCACCTGCGGGGGCAGGACGAGGAACATCCTTTCGATGCCCTCGAAGGCGGCAGCATACGTAGCCGGGTCGGTGTAATCAAAATGCAACGCTTCTGGCTTTTCCCCCAGGCGTTGGCGAATACGTCCCACGTCTCGCCCGCCCGCCCGAAACGGCACGTCCATCGCCAGCAGCCTTCTGGCGACTTCAAAACCGGTGCTGCCGGTTGTTCCACTCAGCAATATCTTTGCGCGCATATCTCCTTCCCAATCAGCCCAATCTGAAAGTGAAGCCCTGTCCTATCCCTGGTGTGATTCCAGTGCTTTATTCTTCGCCGCGCTCGCGCAGGTGTGGAAAGAGAATCACCTCGCGAATGTTCGGCTGGTCGGTGAGCAGCATCGTCAGGCGGTCAATTCCCATGCCAAAACCGCCGTTGGGGGGCATACCATAGCGCATGGCGCGTAGATAATCTTCGTCCATCGGGTGGCGCTCTTCGTCCTCCGCGCCGTAATCCATGCCCATCTCCGTAAAGCGCGCTTCCTGGTCGAGCGGGTCGTTCAGTTCGGTGAAGGCGTTGCACAATTCGATGCCGCCGATGAAGCCTTCAAAACGCTCCACCGTTGACGGATCACCGGGCTTGGATTTTGCCAGCGGAGAGATGTCGCGCGGGTAATCTATGAGAAATGTGGGCTGGATGAGTTTTGGCTCCAGGAAGTCACCCAGCAAACCGTCAATCAACTTGCCGCGCGGCAAGCCGGGTTTGACCTGCAACCCTTTCTGGCGAATGGCTTCTTCCAAACTCTCCGAAGTGGGATACTGGCTGATGTCAATACCGGTAACGTTCTGCAAAGCCTGGCGTAAGTCCAGGCGCTGCCAGGGTTTAGCCAGGTCAATTTCACTGCCCTGGCAGGTGAAAGTCGTGCGTCCCAGCGCCTTTTGAGCGGTGAAGCGCAGCATCTCCTCGGTTAAATCCATCACCGTGTGATAATCGGCGTAAGCCATGTAAAATTCCAACTGTGTGAACTCCGGGTTGTGTTTAAAGGAGACGCCCTCGTTGCGGAAGTCGCGCCCAATTTCGTAGACGCGCTCAAACCCGCCGACGAGCAGCCGTTTGAGGTAAAGTTCAAAGGAAATGCGCAGGTACAAGTCTTGGTGGAGTTGATTGTGATGGGTAACGAAAGGTTTGGCTGCTGCGCCGCCGTAAATTGGCTGCAAGATCGGGGTTTCCACCTCCAGAAAGCCGTTGCCGTCCATGAACTCGCGCAAAGCGCGCACAATCGCGGCGCGCAGCTGGAAGACGCGGCGCACTTCCGGGTTGATGGCTAAATCGGCGTAGCGCTGGCGATAGCGCGTTTCTGGGTCCGATAGAACGGCGTGCCGCACCACCTCACCGTCCACCTCCTCGTCCTTGGCGGGGGGCAGGGGGGTGATCGCCTTGGCAAGCAGGCGAAAATCCTCCACCTTGAGGGTAACCTCGCCCGTGCGTGTGCGGAACATTTCCCCGCTCGCCTGCACAAAGTCACCCAGGTCAAACTCTTTGTTAAAAAAATATAACTTATCTTGCCCAATTTCGTTGACGCGCAGGAAGAGTTGGATGCGTCCTGCGCCATCTTCGATGTGGGCAAAGGTGAGCTTTCCCATCGTGCGCATAGAGCGCAGCCTGCCGGTAAGTGTGGCTTTCACCGGCGCAGGGCTGTTTTCTTGCTCTGCGCTTTCCAATGCGCTCACAGCCTGTTGGCTGGTCATACTGCGCTGCACGCGGTTGGGATACCCCTCTATACCCGCCTCATGCAAGCGGCGCAGTTTTTCTAAACGGTTCCGTTCCAATTCTGAATATTCGTATGCCATACTCTCATCTCAATATCTGATCAATAAATTCGTCGTCTCGCGCATACCTTGTGGTAATGCAAAAAATTAAAAATAACCCCTGCCGCTGTCATTTCGATGCCGTCTATTGCCAGGCGCAGGGGATGCGAAATATAAATAAAGAATTTTCGTGTACAACGTTAAAACCCGGCGGGTAAATTATTTAACCTTTACAATCCGCACGGTAAAAGCACCAGCTGGCGCGTCCACGTGTACAACATCCCCGGCGCGATGGTCTATCAACGCCTTGCCTAAAGGAGAGACGTTGGAGATGCGCCCCTGGCGCGGGTCTGCTTCCGCCGCGCCGACAATCACGTATTCTTCTTCCGTAGTAGAACCCTCTTCTTGCACGACGACGTGCGAACCAACCTGAATGACGTCTGCGTGCAAGTGGTTTTCATCAATAACACGCGCCGAAGCCAAAATGATCTCCAGCTCTTTAATCCGTCCCTCGACAAAAGCCTGGTCGTTTTTGGCTGCTTCAAACTCGGCGTCCGGGTCTAAGCCCAAATCATCGCCTTCCATCGCTTCGCGCAAACGGTCTGCAATTTCTTTGCGTCGTGTCGTGCGCAAATATTCCAATTCATCTTCCAGTTTTTTATACCCTTCCAGAGTTAAGTATGTAATAGTCATACAACCTTCCTATCGCTTCAACTCTATGGTGTTGTTCCACGACGTTGCCCTTTTGGCAAAAAAATTTGCCAATATGTAAAAAAACACAGCGAAAACGCTTTCACTGCTTTGAAACGATATGCGGCGTATATGGGAATGAATCCTAAAACGCCGCATGAACAGGCGCATTTTAACACATACTTTCCATAAATGCAAGGTTATGGATTCAATTCTTCTTCCCAATTGGGTTCACAATTTTGGCATTTCTTTATTCAAACGCCAGATTCCGAAGCGGACGTAGGCTGCTCTGGCGCTGTGCGTCCGCGTTGGGCGATATACGCCAGCCCTATACTGAAAAAATACAACAAAATCATGGGTCCCATAACGATTGCCATGTTTACCGGGTCAACAGTCGGCGTGATAAACGCCGAGACGATCGCAATCGCCACAATCGCAATCCGCCACTGGCGCGCCAACATGCCGGCTTTCACCCATCCCAAGCGGGCAATGATGAAAATCACCATCGGAAATTCAAACACCACCCCAATCCAGAACATCACGCCAGTAACAAACTTGACGTAAGAACTGGCGCGCACGCTGGTTTGAAATTGGAGAATGTTTAACAAAAAAGGCACCGCAACCGGCAGCATTACGAAATAGGCGAACGCCATTCCGCCAATGAACAGAAGCGTGCTGAAGGGAATGACGAAGAAAACCAGGAAAATGCGCGTGCTTTTATGCAGCCCCTCGCCGATGAACAGCACCAACTCCAACACGATGTAAGGCAAAGCGAAGACAAAACCGGTGAGCAGCGCCACGCGCATGAACACCCCAATCGGCTCGGTAACGTCTATGATGACCAGGCTGTTGGCACCTTTGGAAAGCGGTCTGGCAAGGAAATCTAAAATCGTCTGGGCAAACGTGAATGAAATTGTGGTGGTTATCGCCAGTGCGATCAGGCAACGGAAAATATGCCGTCGCAGGGCATTAATGTGCGGGAAAAGGCTGGTGGGATTTTGCACCACCCTTTGCACCATTTCCGGCGTGTCGCTGTCTTCGGGTTCATAGGTCAGAAAGTCGTGGAAATACTGATACGCTCCCCGAATACCCAAAACCAGCGTCTTGATGACCCAAAACAGCGCCCGAAACGGAGCGGCGATGAGCCGCCCAACGAACAAGAGCCTTTGCTTCATACCGCAGCGTCCTTGTGCGTCCCGTCTGTTGCCGTGGATTCTTGCGCAGGGGGAAGGATGGACACTTCTTCCTGGGCAGCTTCTAAGGTATCGAAGGGTGTATCCACAATCACGTCGTCGCCCTGCGCGCTTACTTCTTCAATCGTCTTGACCCGCTCCATCTCTTCCGGTGTAGGAAGGACAGCCGCAGGCACGTCCATGCGGATATTCTCTTTAAAAGTCCGCACCTCGTCATCCAACCCTGCTTCGCGCGCCATGGTATAGGGCAGGTTTCGCAGGGCGCTGAAGCTGCGTTGAAAATCTGCCCAGGCTTGCGAAGTGAACAACGTCCTCAGGAATTTCCCTATGCCGCGCGTGGCTTTGAGCATGTCGTTTGGACCAAGCAAAACCAGAGCAATCAAAATAATGAAGATCAGCTCCAGGGGACCAATGCCGAGAAATTCCATATACAATTAGGAGACCAGCAAGTGTTTGAAAGAAAGGGTAATCTCTTCGCTGTGTTCAGCCAGGCTGCCGAGCACGCCATTCACAAAGCGGGGAGTGCTATCAGAGCCGAACATTTTTGCCAATTCTACGGCTTCGTTGATGGCGACTTTGAGCGGTGTGCCGCCATGAATTGCAAATTCCCACAGCGCAATGCGGATGATGGTTTTATCCACCACAGCCACTTCATCAATGGGCCATTCGGGGGCATACACGGCGATGTGCTGATCGAGCAGGTGCGAAATAGGGCAGACGCCTAACACAATCCGCCGAATAAAATCTTCCGTGTGCTCATCCATGAACGACGCGTCCGCAACGCGCTCATCCGCCAGGCGGTTTTCTAAAACAACTTGCACTGGATGTTCAACGAGATCCACTTCGTATAGGATTTGCAAAGCAATGCTGCGCGCCCTCGTCCGAGGTTTCATGGCTACGTGTTTTATGCCTCCACGAGCATAGGGTAGTCTATGTCTTCAATGTGGATGTTAACCCTGCCAACTTGCATTCCGACCATTTCTGAGATAGCACGGGCAACCTCATGTTGAACGTTGTGGCTCACATCGCGCACGTTGTAATCTCCCTTAAGGATGAGAAAAAGGTCGGCGTAAACAATATCATCTTTGATTTCGATGTGCACGCCCTCGTTACCCTGCAAAGGCTGCTTTTTTCTCAATCCAAAGAAATGGTTAACGCTGCCCGGCGCGGGGCTAAGGCAGCTTACACCCGGCACCTTGAGCACTGTCAGTTGCACAATGGTCAACAAGACTTCCGGGGCGATGGTTGTTTTTCCAGGTGGACGTGTAGAAGTGGACATATAATAACCTCTTCTTAGCTATAACACCATTCAGGCAATTCAGTTGCCATGTAAAATTATACCGCATAAATCAAACCAGGGAAACATAAAAAAGCCCAGGGGGTTTCTTTTTACCTGGGCGATTCTCCCTGTCTGGCACGCTAACCAGACGCCGTGCCAACACATGCTGAAGGCGTCAATCTTTCTTGATTTCAATCACTTCCCGCCCCTGGTAGTGACCACAATGTGGACATACACGATGGGGAAGGCACATTTCACCGCAATTTGGGCAAGCCACCAGGCTGCGCGGCTTTAAGGCGTCGTGAGCACGACGGCGGTTGCGGCGTCCTGAAGACAGTTTTCGTTTCGGATGAGGGGTCATACAAAAATCTCCTTAGTGCACAATAATTCCAGAAAATAAATGCTAATCAGGTAACAGGCGGATTATACGTGGAAGTGCTGCGAATGTCAAGTAAATTTTAATGGATAAAAAAAGGCTCTGGATAAACCAGAGCCTTTCAGTTCAAGCTAGGTCAATCCTAGTGCCAGACGTCGGCGCC
>CAZGDA010000063.1:0-14594 GCA_964524425.1 uncultured Anaerolineaceae bacterium
ATCCTTAAATAAATATACCTCCCACGGGAGGTATATTTTTATTTTACTGGACGAGGGTGTGGCGGCGTTAGACTTTAAACTGCGCCACCGCCTTTTGGAGGGTTTGCGCCATATCTGCCAGGGTGTCTGCTGCGGCAGTAAGTTCCTCCACCTGCGCGCTGACTTCTTCTGTGGAGGCGGACACTTCTTCGGCTGCGGCGCTGTTTTCTTCGCTGACGCTGGCGATGTTTTCCACCATCGTCGCCACTTCACTGGCGCTGGCGGTCATCTCCTCCGCCGCAGCCGTGTTCTCTTCCACGATGGCGGATGCGCCATCTAGCTTTTCTGCCATAAGGGAGTTCAATTCTGTCATCTTTTGCATGGCGGCGTGGTTGGTTTGCGCCACGTTGTAGACGCTATCCATGCGCTGCCCGACCGCATCGTTTAATTCCGCCATTTGTTGCGCTTTGCTCTTGTTCGCCGCGGCGATCTGACGTGCGCCGGCGATGGCGTTTTCGAGGGCGCGCCGGGCGTCTTCCATGGCGTGGGCTGCCTGACGGATGGACGTTACCTGCTGCGCCGAGGCGACTGTGCCGCTCACGATGGCTTCGAAGGCGGCTTTGGCGCGTTCGGTAAACTCTGAGGCGGTGTTCACGTCGTGCCCGGCTTGCTGCATGGCGCTGACGGCATCGCTGGCGCCCTGCTGCACGGTCTTGACCAACTGCCCGATCTCGTCCGTCGCCAGGGCGGATTTTTCCGCCAGCTTGCGCACCTCGTCTGCCACCACGGCAAAGCCGCGCCCGTGTTCCCCGGCGCGGGCGGCTTCGATGGCGGCGTTCAACGCCAGCAGGTTCGTTTGCGAGGCGATGTCGTTGATCGTCTCCACTATGACTCCAATTTGGCTGGAATGCTGCCCCAGTTCCTTGACGCGCTGTTCCAGCACCTGGGTTGCCTGGCGCACTTTATCCATGCCCTGGGCGGTTTCCACGACGATCGTCGCCCCATCCCTGGCGGCTTGGGCTGCCTTTTCGGTTTGTTCGCTGACTTCGTCGGTTGTGCTGGATACGCGCTGGATGGTTTGAGAAAGGCTCTCGCCGCTGCTCACGGCTTCCCCAAGCCCTTCCGTCTGCGCCTGGGCGCCCTGCGCCAGTTCGCCGACGGATTGCGAAAATTGGCTCAACACGGCGCGATTCTGCACGATGGCTTCCACCTGCTGTTGTGTGCCCTCGCGCACGTTGATGATTACGTCGGAGAGTTGCTGCATCACCTGGGTGGAACCGCCGATTGCCGAAGATTGCTCCTGGGCGCCCTTGGCTACCCCGTCAATGGCGTGGATCAACTGGTCAATAGACATGGCTGTCCTGGATACGCTTTCGGTTTGCTGGGAGGTGCCGCGCGCCACTTGCTGAATGGTGGTGGAGATCTGGTTCACCGCCTGCCCGCTCTGGGTGGCGGAGCTGGATAATTGGGCGGAAGTTTGCGCCAGATTGAGGGCGTTTTCGGTTACGTCTCCCACCAGTTTGCGCAGGCTGGCAGTCATTTGGGCGAAGACGCGCCCCATTTCCTGCAACTGGGCGCTCATCTGGTTGAAAGACTGCGCCAGGTCGCCGATTTCGTCGCTGGATTTATGCGTGATTGTGCGCGCCGGCAAATTAACCGCCTGGGTTAAATCTCCGGCGGCGATGGCGGCTGTGGCGTCCATGAAAACCGGCAGGTCGGTTTGGGCGATTTCTTTGGCGGTGTTTGCCATCAAGACAACTGTGCTGGATATGGTGCGCGCCAGCAGGAAGGCGATGGTGAAACCGACCAGCACGGCGACGACGATGATGCCGACGAGGACGTTGCGGGTTTGTTCGTAAACCTGGACGCTTTTCTCATACGCTTTTGCAGCTTCATCGTCTTGCATCTGAGACAGTTCGTTCATCTGACGGATCAGAGCTTCACTGGTGGATGCGGCAGACGCCACGATTTTCATTGCTTCGGCGTCTTTATCCGCGCGGGCAAACTCCAAAGCGGGATCCCAGGTCGGTCTGTACGCCTTGTAACTATCCATCATCTCATTGAACAACGAGCGGGTTTTATCGTCGTGGATGAGTTTCTCAAATTCCGCGGCGTTGTCCTTGAATTCTTGATCTGCGGCGAGCATGCTGTTTATGGCAGCCTCGATGGCGGTTGAATCGCTGCTGAGTACCGCGGTGCGGATGGAAATCCGCACGTTGCATAAACCAATAGAAGCCTGCTTAATGTGGGAAATGGATTCTGTGCGATATACGTACAGATCTTCCATCATCGCCGTAATACTAGTTAAATTCGTGGTCCCAACGACGCCGACGATGGCGGTCAGGACCAAGACAGCGCCAAAGGCGAGCATGAGTTTGCTGCGAATTCCGAATTTCATGGGTATCTCCTGTTTATCATAGAGTAAAGAACATTAATAACAGCCGATAGTCTTAAAAGGACTTTGGTGAACCTGCTGCCGAAGTCCCAAGAAATTTACGTGGACGTTCATTGTGGTGTTGTATGGAAATGTTTTGTCGTGGATATGGTAACGTTTGCAGGTTCCCCAAACAGCCTTGAAAGTACCACAGGCAGGTGTTGGCTGTCGTTTTTTGCTTGCCTTTGCACAAGAAATGGCGGGTGAAAGGTTGCCGCGCGACTGCGCCTGGATTTATGCGCAACAACATTACGGTACTACGCCGTCAGGCGCGACCGCTGCGCTTTATTTTAAGTTATCCGCTTTTCAGGAGGATTAAAATGACGACAATTGCATTTCAACGTTCATCTATCAACGAGAAAACGAATCTGGAACCTCCTTTTTCTTTTGGATGACGTCGTCTTGGATGGCGCGGCGGCATTCTTCCAGCCAGCGTAAAAATGCTTCTGCCTGGTAAATGTGCATTTGCAGCGCCATGCGCTCGTATACCCATTCGCCTTGCAGCGCGGCTGTCCTTGCGCGCTTTGCCTTCAACCGCTCCAGGCATTCGGCTTGTTGCCTGTCAAGCAGATCCAGGGCAAGCTGTGCGTCGGAGGCGGTGGCAAAGTACAGCTTTGCCATGAACTCGTCGTTCACGCAGCCTTTGCGACTGTTTGGGCTGCTGCACCAGATGGAGAAGACGCGCCTGCCAATTTCGGTGATGTACAGTTGCTTGCGCGGCGGGTAACCCTCTCCGGGCACGGTTTTCGATTCGATCAGCCCATCCGTTTCCATTTTGGCTAAAATAGCGTAAAGCTGGCTGCGCTTGACCGGATAAAGAAATGTAATCTCGGCGTAACTGGACAAGATTTTATACAGGTCGTAGCCATGATGGGACGCCTGCTCTAAAAACCCGAGTAAGACGTATTCCACGAGAGAATGAGAAATTCGAGAACGCATGTGTTGTAATTAAATAACCAAAACAAGACTATTCAATACTTGAATAGGATTATTATAACATAAGGCGGACAGAATGTCAACTTAATGACTCAAAATTGTCAACATATTTATTTTTTCGTTTCGTTGTGCAAGATTCCTTTTGGGCGTGATATAATACAGACATGGCACTGCAAAAGCGCTTCCCCGCACGCATGGCGTTCTGGGTGCTGCTGGCTTTGGGGCTGATGGCGTGCAGTTTTCCCTACATGCTGCTCGCTCTGCTGCACCAACCCACCGTCACCCCCACCATCACCGATACCGGCACGGTAACGAACACGCCCTCGCCCACGCCGAGTGACACCGCCGCGCCCTTCACCCCTACGCAGTCTCCCACTCCGCTGCCCTCTTTTGCCGCAGCCACGGTAACCAACACCCTGCCGCCCAGCGCCACTAGCGCGCCGGTGAACGTCTACACCCCCGTGGCAGCGCTCGGCGCGCCCACTCTGCTCAACCCGCTCAACGTTTCCAACAAGATGAAGCCCTGGTACCAGTGGACGCCGGTTACCAACGCCACCATCTACACCATCTGGGTGTGGATTTTAGACCGGCAGGGCAACAAGGGCGATCTGATCGTTTACGAACAGCATCAGGCTTCGCACGTGTGCAGCAGCACGAGTAACAAATGCCAGATCCGCCCCGAGGCGGAACTGACCGACGGTAGAAAGTACACCTGGGTGGTGCAGGCATACGGCTTGCCGGGCTACGGTCCCTTCAGTTCACAGATTACCTTCACAGCTGACAAGGCGACCCCCACGCCGGGGTCTGCCTACAGTCCCTGTCCGTTGACTTACGTCAGCAAGTTCAGCGCCGGAAATTACCAGGCAGTGGCGCTCGAAGGAGATAACCTGTACGTAGGTGACGGCAGCACGCTCAGAATATTAAAAATTAACCCTTCTTCAGGTACATTTACAAGCGAATTGGAATTGGGAAAAATCTCCCTACCAGCTGCGATCAAGGCTTTGGCGGTTAACAATGGTTTTGTCTACGCGGCGGATGGACAAAGCGGGCTGCGCATACTTAACGTGAAAAACCCCAGCGCCCCTTACGAACTTGCCAGCCTTTCTACTACGGACGCTTCCGGGGTGAAGTATTCGACGGCGTATCCAAACCATCTCTTCCTCGCCGACGGTTCAGGTGGGTTACGCGTGATCTCGATCAACCCGAATAACCCCTCGAACCCGGTCTTGTTTAAACAGGTGAACACCTCCGGGGCGGCGGAAGATTTAGCGATCGCTGTAAATGGTGCTGGGGAGAAAGACGTTGTGTACGTGGCAGCCGGAACAGGTGGGGTGCATGTGTTTGACATCTCTGATTTAACCGGTCCGGGCGGGGTAAAGGATGCCGGCTCCGATAAGTCGCGCGTGAAAAATGCCAAGGGTGTGGCAGTCAAAGACGCCGAAAAATACGAAATCTGGGTGGCAGATGGCAACGTGGGCTTGCTGCTGCTTACCCTGCGTCCCAACACTGCCAGCGCGCTCAGCCTGAACCCGGCTTCCAAACCTCACGCACGTTACGTTGCCCCGGCGCCTCAGCCCGGAGCGCCGCAGGCACCCTTGGCAGCGGAATCTACTCTTACAGTCACACTCACTGGGGGAGCGTATGGTACTGTTACAAGTAATCCCTCCGGAATTAATTGTGGAGGAGATCCCGCTGGACCTAGCTGTTCATCTCCTTTTACACATGGGGCAGTAAAGTTAAATGCCGTACCATTACCGAGTTATATTGTAGAATGGGAAGGGTGTGATGAGTTTTCTGGAAACACTTGCACAGTTAATTTAACAAGTGATAGACCAATAAAAGTAAAATTTATTAATGGGAATCTGCTTAATGTTTCTGTTAGCGGAAGCGGTTATGTTACCAGTGATACTGGCGGAATTATTTGCGATAGTAACAACTCTCCATGCAGTGCTGCATATGTTTTAAGTACTGTTGTTACTTTGACAGCAAGTCCTTCTACTAGTTATGGTGTGATCTGGACGGGATGTAATACAACGAACGGAAACGTATGTACAGTTACCATGAGTGTATCTAAAGCCGTAACCGCCGCGTTTAAAACCCTCAGAAAAGTGAGTATCACTCCGCCGCCCTTCAGCGGAGGAGTGATAGACGCGCAAGAGGGAGTCCAGTGTGATTCCGACGATGATAGTAAAATTAAATGTGGAGAAGGAAATTTTAACTGCTGTGAAAAATATGCCGACGGCGCCAGTTTAACCTTAAGCGCTACCGGAAATAATAATTATGGAGTAGTGTGGGGAGGAGATTGCAGCGGTACTGCCTCCACCTGTTCGTTAACCGTTAGCGCGGATAAAGCCGTGAATGTCAGCTTTTCTTCGTCGTTTGACGGGGCAGCCGCAGTTGCCTCTACCGGTGAGAAGGCGTACGCGGTGGGGAAAACCTGGTTTTATATAGCCGATAAAGATCACAGCAGCCTGAATACTACGAAGAACCTACTCAACGACGCCAGAGACGTGGTCGTGAGCGGGAATTTTGCCTACATCGCCGACGGCACGTATGGGGTCAAAATATTAAAAATATCCGATCCCGCTTCCCTCGAGCAGACGGATTCGTACGGCGTCTCGCTCAAGGCTTACGACGTGGCGGTGCTGGGGAAGTACGCTTTCGTTGCGGATAACAACGGGCAGCTGGTTACTGTGGATATTTCCACTCCCAGCGCGCCGGTGTTGAAAAACACAAAAGGGATTAGCGGCTCAAACCCGTACAGAATAACCGTCGTGGATCCGTATATTTACATGACGTATTATCCGAATACGATGCAATCTTACGGCGGTCTTTCCTCCGGGGCGCCAGTCGAGCGCTTTGCCTGTTCGAATATACCGGGAATACCTTATGGACTTGACATTTCCGGAAATTACGCCTTTATCTCGACGGATAACTCAGGTAACGACGTGTTTGTTTGCAACACCAATGCAAATGGACAGCCCTTGTACGCGGGCAACATGGATGCAATTGGATATGGCATTAAAGTATCGGGCAGTTACGCATACGTTGCGGCAAATCAAAAAGGATTAAAGGTCTTGGGTATTCCCAACCCGATGAATAACCTGAGCGTCATTGGTGAATATCCTGCTACGGGGACGACGTTTAGCGGCGCCGCCAGAGACGTAGCCGTTTCCGGTTCGTACGTTTATCTTGCCAGCGACACAGCCGGGTTATACACAATTAAGATATCCGATCCAACCGCCCCCACCCTGGCGGGCACGTTGGATACAGCTGGCAACGCCTATGGTGTCAAGGTTGCCGAGGTGGAGGGGAAATATTACGCTTTCGTCGCCGATTACGCCAGCGGCGTGGTTGTGGTGGATATCTCGGACGTAACCAAACCCAAGTCGTTGTGCACCTACGACACGCCAGGGAACGCCCGCAACGTATTTGTGTACGGGAAGTACATTTACGTTGCTGATGAGAGCAACGGTTTGGTGATCCTGTCTATGCCATAGCCTGCCTGCTCGAAGCAAGCCAGCCGCGCCAGCCGGCTTGAACTCACGGGAAGCTGTGCCGGTAAATATCCATGTTACGGTTGAAATCCGAAAGGTAAAACAACCACAGCCCGTCGGGGGAAAACGAAGGCATGTACTCGTTGGCTTCCGTGTAGGTCAGGCTGCGCACAGAGACGTCCTCCTCGGCGTTGGGGCGGATGGAATAAATCTCGTAATTACCGCTGCGGTTGCTCTCAAAGAGGATCCAGGCGTCGCCGGGGGAAAACACGGGCGAGGCATCGCGCCCGCTGTCCTTCGTCAGGCGGCGCGGGATGAGGTTGGCAAACGCCATGACGTAAATGTCGTAGTTGAATTCCCCGGCGCGGTCGGAATAAAACGTAACCAGCGTCCCGTCGTGCGAGACGGACGGGTAACCGTCGAAAGCCGGGTTGTCCGTCAGGCGCACCACTTCCGGCTCGCTCACCTGCACTTCGGGGATGCGCATCAGATACAGCTCGGCGTTTTCGGCGCGCGTGGAGGTGAACACGATGCCGGAATAATCCGGCAGCCAGGCGGGGGCGAAATCGGCGGCGGGGTTGAAGGTCAATTGGCGCAGCACCTGCCCGCTCTCAAAACTGATCAGGAAAATATCCAGGTTGACGCTGAAATCTGCCACCACCAGCAGTTGTGTGGCGTCGGCGTTGAAGAGCGGGGTGTAGTAATCCGTCTCGCCGCTGGTGATCTGGCGCACGACCTTTCCCGTGTTCGGTTCCGCCTCCACGATCTGCCAGTGCCCGTCAATTTGGGAAGTGTACACCAGGCGGCGCTGGTCGCGTGAGAGCGCCGGGCTGTAATCCGCCTGTTCACCGCTGCTCACCTGGATGGTGCCTTCCCCGCCCAGGGGCGCCACAGTAACTGGCGGCAGGTTCTCGTTTCCCTTGGGTGTGGGCAGGTAAAGGCGGAAGGGGGTGGGGGAGGCACCTGGCGTGGCGGTGGAAGCGGGTTGGCGCGTCTGTTCCATCCCGCCGGGCAAAAGCGGCGCGCTGGCAGAGGAGGGGCGTTGGGCTGCGGCAGTGGACGTGGCAAGCGCGGCGTTTGCTTTGCGCTCCTCCGCCTTCAGCGCCGCCCAGCGCCACGCCAGAGCGCCGGCGATGAGCAGCACAGCCGCCACAGCGACGATTTCCAGCACGCTGAAAGGATTGGGCAGGCGGCGGGCGCTCACAGGCTCGAACACTCCATCTGTGGGGGCGCGTTTTACGGGAATGGAAACTTTAAAGGCGCCGGATTGGGAAATGGGCGTGTACGAACGCTGCCCGTCCAGCGCCTGTTGCAGCGGCGCGCCGCAGCGCGGGCACACCCAGCGGTTGGCGGGCACGCTCTCCCCGCAGTTGGGGCAGGGGATAGGGGGTGGAGGAGGGAGGTCCTTTTGCGGCATAACGGCTGTGCCGGGGCTTGGGTTTACGGCGGATATTGAATCACCATTATTTATTATACCATCCAAAAAGGAGGTGCGTAATGGCAGATGTTTTCTCCTTTCTCGTCTACGTGTTCGTTAACAACTTCAGCCCGGGACCAAACAACGTTCTGGCGATGACGAACGGAATGCGCTTTGGTTACAAACGCACATTAAGATTTATCCTGGGGACAACCAGCGGTTTCCTGTTTTCTTTTTGGTGTGGTTTGTTGAACGTGATTCTGGAAAATCTGCTGCCGCAGGTGCGCTTCTGGCAAACCCCTGCTGGGCGCTGGGCGGGGACGTCTTTCGTAACATCCTGCGCAAACACGCCCTGTTCTTCAACCTGGCGATGGCGGCTTTGCTGGTCTACACCGCCGTCGTCAGCTTGCTGCCGCACGGATAAGCCGGCGGCGAACATCCCGGCAGGCTTGATTCGGGTTGCTAGAATGTTAGCATCCCTTTCCTGAAAAATAACTGCTTGTGCGGCGAGGCGAGATTTTATATAATGGAAATAATTACGGAGGTGCGTTATGAAAAAATCCGCCCTCATCATCAGTCTGCTGGCTGTTGCGCTCATCGTAGCCCCAGCCTGTGCGCTAAGCGACCTGGTTTCCCCGCCTTCCCTGCCCACCGAATCGCCGCCCACTACTTACCCGGAGCCGCCGCGGCGCGCCACACCTGCGCTGCAAGAGCCATCCGTTGTCGCGCCGCAGATGGACGCCGCGCCGCAGAGCGCAGCCGACTCCGCCCAGCCGAGCCTGGCACAGCGCCAGCTTTTCGTCTCTCCGCTTGGCAACGACAAGAACCCGGGCACGCGCCAGCAGCCCTGGGCTTCGCCAGGTTACGCCAGCCGCCAGCTCCAACCCGGTGACGAACTGGTCATTCTGCCGGGCAGGTACGTCCTACGCGAATACGACGCCGACGTGCTCACCCCGCCTTCCGGCACAGCCGATGCCTGGATCCACATTCGCGGAGAAGGAGGCGACGCCCCAGGCAGTAGACCTGTGCTGGCGGGGCGTCAAAACCTGCTCACCGCTATCAATCTCTCCGGTGTGCATTACGTGCACATCGAAAATTTGGAAATCACGCACGACGAACAGGCGCAGGGGGAGGAAGGTTTCTTTCGCGACGGCGTTCAAATCATGGAGCAGCCCGCCAGCCACGTCGTGTTGAAAGACCTGTACATCCATCACCTGGACGAGTTTGGCATGAACTTTCAGGACGTGCAGGACTTGCAAATCCACAACGCGCGCATCGAATACGCCGGTTTCGGTGCGCTGGGCGGACCGGCGGGTGTGCAGGGCGGCTGGCGCGGCGTGCTCATCTCCGGCGGCGAGTTTTCATACAGTGGACAGTATTACCAGGGTGGGGACGGGACGGAGCGTCCCTACGACCGCCCGGATGGGCTGGGCGTGGAAGACTCGGCGGGTCCCCTGGAAATTGAGAACGCCCGTTTTGAGCACAATCGCGGTGACGGCTTGGACTCCAAAGTCGCCACGACCATCGTCCGCCGCACCATTATTGCCAACAATTCCTGTGATGGCTTGAAGCTGTGGGGCACGCACAGCCGGATTGAAAACACGCTCATTTATGGGCGCGGGGACGGCGTGCCGGAAAAGACACCCTGGTCTGCGCTGGTGATTGCCAGCGCGCAGCCAGGCGCGCGCCACGAACTGGTGAACCTGACCGTGGACGACATCCTGGGTGGTAATTATCTCATCCACGTGCAATACGACCAGCCCGAGGTGCCCATCACGCTGGATGTGCGCAATTCCATCTTTCGCAGTGAAGGACCCTCCTCCTCGCTTTTTGTGGCAAAGTCGGTGGACTTCGTCAGCGAACACAACCTGTTCTACCTTCCGCAAAGCGAGTGTGTGCTGACGCGCGCCGAGGAAGGTTGTGAACTGACCCAGGAAGGGATAAACACGCTGGGCAAAGCCAGCCTGTACACTGCGCCGCTGTTTATGAATCCCACCTGGGGGGAGGAAGGGGATTATCATCTTCAGCCGGACAGCCCGGCGCGCAAAAGCGGCACGCCGGAGGGCGCGCCGCCTGACGACCTGGACGGCAAGCCGCGCCAGACGCCGCCCGACCGCGGCGTTTACGAAATGGATTGAGGTGGGCGTAATCTAAAATTGCGCCGCCAGCCCCTGATAGGCGTCGTCCCACTGGGCGGTGTGGTGCGGCTCGAAGGTCTTCATCTCCGCCGAACGGCGCACCAGTTCGCGCCCTTCTTGCACCGAAGCGACGTGCCCCAGCGCCATGGCTTGCATGAGAATATTGCCTGTGGCGGTGGCTTCCACCGGTCCGGTAACAACCAGGCGGTTGGTGGCGTCTGCCGCCAGTTGCGAAAGCAACTGGTTTTGCGTGCCACCGCCGACGATGTGGATTGGTTCCAGGCGCTGCCCGCTCACGCTCTCAATTTGCTCCAAAATCCAGCGGTATTTTAGCGCGATGCCTTCCAGGGCGCAGCGGATGACCGCCCCCTTCGTTTGCGGCACGGGTTGGTTGTGTTTTTTGCAATAGGCGCGTATGCGCGCCGGCATGTCCCCGGGGGCGAGGAAGTCCTCGGCGTCCGGGTTCACCAGGGAACGCAGCGCTTCGGCTTGGGCTGCCTGTTGGGTGAGGTCGGCGTAGGAAATATCTTCGCCCTGCCTTTGCCAGGCGCGCTTGCACTCCTGCACCAGCCACATCGCCGCCACGTTTTTCGAGAGGCGGTACGTGCCGTTCACGCCGCCCTCGTTGGCGAGGTTGGCTGCCAGGCTGTGGGCGTTGATGATGGGCGCGTTCACTTCCACTCCCATGATGGACCACGTGCCGGAACTGATCCAGGCGAAGCCTGGTTTGGCGGCTGGCACCGCCGCCACCGCCGAACCTGTGTCGTGGCAGGCGGGCGCCACCACCGTAACAGCTGGCATACCGGTGTCCTCGCAAAT
The DNA here is from genome assembly GCA_964524425.1 of uncultured Anaerolineaceae bacterium. GTDB lineage: Bacteria > Chloroflexota > Anaerolineae > Anaerolineales > DRKV01 > JBAXBF01. The sequence goes on from CAZGDA010000063.1 coordinate 11,221, forward strand.
CTCGCCGCGCAGTTTTCCCAGCACTGTGCCGGGTGGCACGATGGGCGGGAAGATGTGCGTCGGAATGCCCATTTTCTGCAACATTTCCTTTGCCCAGTTGTTTTGGCGCAGGTTCATACACTGGCTGGTGGTCGCCTCGCTGAATTCGCACACTTTGCTGCCGCTGAGCCAGTAGTTGAACAGGTCGGGCAGCATCAGAAAGGTGTGAGCTGCATCCAGCACCGCTGAGCGCTGCAAGACCATCGCCAGCAGTTGGTAAAGGGAATTGAAGCGGATAAACTGCACCCCGCTTTGCTCGAAGATTTCCTGGCGCGGCACGCGCTGGAAAGCCTTTTCCAGTATCCCTTCCGTGCGGCTGTCCATGTAATAATACGGGTTGCTCAACAAACCGCCCTGGCTGTCCAGCAAGGCAAAATCCACGCCCCAGGTATCCAGCCCCAGGCTGACCAGCGCGGCGTTGTGCAGGCGCGCCGCCATGCACATGCCTTCCTTGATGTTTTGCCACAGGTGCAGCACGTCCCAGTGGTAACCGTCTGGGAGGCGTACGGGGTTGTTGGCGAAGCGTAGAATTTCGGAGACGTGCAAGCGCTCGCCGTCCATCTGACCGAGCATGGCGCGCCCGCTGCCCGCGCCCAGGTCAAAAGCAAGGTAAGATTGTGATTGTGTCATGGTTTTGTTCCTGTGTCGAATGTTTCTTTTGACAAATGATTGTGGTAAAATCATATTGATTATAGTCAGGTTTTTTTTATTTGACCAGACGGAATCGCTTTCAATAGCATAGTTTTTAGGAGGTTTTGTAAATGGAAAAGATAGCCTTTCTCGGCATCGGGATTATGGGGTTTAACATCGTCAACAATTTGCTCAAAGCAGGGCATCCTGTTACGGTGTATAACCGCACTGCCAGCAAGGCTGCACCGCTGGTGAAAGCCGGCGCCAGGCAAGCCGATACCCCAAAGGCAGCCGTGGCGGATGCAGACGTCATTATGATCATGCTCAACGACGACAGCGGCATTGAAGACGTGGTGTTTGGCAAGGATGGTGTTTTAGAAGGTGTGCACGCCGGGCAGGTCGCCCTCGATTTGACCACCTGTATGCCGAAAACTTCTCTGCGCGAGGCGGCGGCTTTGCGCGCCAAAGGCGTGGAGTTTCTCGACGCACCCGTGTTTGGCAGCAAGGGCGAATCGCGCGACGCTGGATTGTGGATTGTAGTGGGCGGCAAGAAGGACGTCTTCGATAAAATGCTGCCCATCTTAAAACGCATCAGCGCCACGCAGCATTACATGGGTGAGAGCGGTAAAGGCAGCTCGATGAAACTGGTGGGCAACCTGGTGGTGGCAGCGCAGATTGAAGCTCTGGGGGAAGCCATGACCCTGGCAACCAAAGCCGGTTTGGACGCCAAAGACGTGCTGGGCGTGCTGGACGTAACCGACTTTAAATCGCCCATCTTCAGCGGAGTTGGCAGGGCGCTGTGCCGGCGCGACTTCAGCCCCTCTTTTTACCTCAAGTTGATGTTGAAAGACGCCAATCTGATCGCTGCCTTCGCCCAGGAACTGAACGTGAGCACTCCGGCGGCGGCAGCCACGCGCGAGGTCATCAAAGCGGCAGTCAATTACGGCTGGGGAGAGGAAAACGCCTCGGCTATGATTAAGGTCATCGAACAGATGGCGGGTGTGGAAGTAAAAGCAGATATTTAAGGTTTTGGATTAAATAATTAAAACAAGGAGAAGTAACTTATGAAGAAAATCTTAAACAAAGCGGTTGATTTTGTGCCCGAAATGCTGGATGGTTTGCTTAAAGCCTACCCAACCCAGTTGGCATACGCGGAAGACATTCACGCCATTGTGCGCGCCGATTCGCCCGTGCAGGGCAAGGTGGCTCTGGCAACCGGCGGCGGCTCCGGGCATTTGCCCGTCTTCCTTGGCTATGTCGGCAAGGGCATGCTGGATGGCTGCGCAGTGGGCGACGTGTTCCAGTCCCCCAGCGCCGAGCAGATGCTGGCTGTTACCAAGCGCATTCACGGCGGCAAGGGCGTGGTGTACATCTACGGCAATTACGGCGGCGACGTGATGAACTTCGACACCGCCGCTGAAATGGCGGACATGGAAGACATCCAGGTTAAAACCGTGTTGGTTAAAGATGACGTTGCTTCGGCTCCCCCCGAAGAAGCCGGACGGCGGCGCGGTGTGTGCGGCATGGTCTACGCCTTTAAAATTGGCGGCGCCAAAGCGGATAAGGGCGGCTCGCTGGACGACGTAGTGCGCGTTACTGAAAAAGCCCTCGCCAACACGCGCACAATGGGTGTGGCGCTTTCTCCTTGCACTGTGCCTATGGCAGGCAAGCCCACCTTCTCCATTGGGGAAGACGAAATGGAAATCGGCATGGGCATTCACGGTGAGCCGGGCAAGAAACGCGAGAAGCTGCAAAGCGCTGATCAGATCAGCGAGCGCATGTTAGAAGCCATTCTGGAAGACCTGCAACCGAAAGCCGGCGATCGTCTCTCCGTGATGGTGAACGGTTTGGGCGCCACCCCGCCGGAAGAGCTTTACATCATCTACCGCCGCGTGCACCAGATTTTGACTGAAAAGAAACTGAGCGTGCATCGCGCTTACGTGGGTGAATTTGCCACCTCGATGGAGATGGCGGGCGCATCTTTGACCCTGCTGCGCCTGGACGATGAATTGACCGAGTTATTGGATTACCCGGCGCACACGCCTTTCTTCAAACAGTTCTAATCGTTTGTGCGAGTCTGCCAGACCTGACGGGTTTCTCAAACCCGTCAGGTCTGCGTGAGAAGAACGACAAGAGAAGTGTGAATTTCACAACCCAGGAAGAAAAATATGAGTGAAATAATCAACGGTACAGCCGTCGTGAGTGCCTTGCAATGCGCCGCGCTGGCATTAAAAGCGAACAGCGACACCTTCACCGAACTGGACCAGGCGGTGGGCGATGGAGACTTGGGCATCACCATGACCAAAGTGGGAGACGGACTGCTTGAATACATCCAGACCAACCCGCTTAGCGATATCGGAAAATACCTGGCGGGAGCCGGTATGGCAGCCAACCGCGCTGCCCCTTCCACGATGGGCACCCTGCTTTCCACAGCCCTGATGCGCGCCGGCAAGGAAGTGAAAGAGAAAACAGAGCTGACCCTGGACGACGTGAAAGCCATGTTTCGCGCCGCCGACATCGGCATCCAGGAGCGCGGCAAAGCCCAACCTGGGGATAAAACCATCATAGACGCCCTGCACCCCGCCGCGGATGCCTTCGCTGCCGCCCTGGAACACGGTCAGTCTCTGGCAGAGGCGGGGAAAGCTGCCGCTGCGGCGGCGCAAGCCGGACTGGACAGCGTTACCCCCCTGCGCAACAAAGTCGGG
>CAZGDA010000064.1:0-14235 GCA_964524425.1 uncultured Anaerolineaceae bacterium
TTAATCTTTAATTCTACAAAAACCTTGACACAACTAGAACAAATGTGCTATAATAAATTCATCACCGGGGAAAGTGGAGTGTTGAAATGCTTCCCCCGGTGTTCTAGTCTCCCTTTCCCCGGCGTGCGTTCGCCTTTTCTTGCCACAGTTCCCAATCCCTTCTCTGCCTGGGTGAAGCCAGCCGTCTGGCTTCACCCGCCCGGACGTGCGCATTGCAAAAGGCGCCGGAAACCCTCCACCCATCCCCGTTCAAAAAAGGACCGCCATGTCATTGCGTCAAAAACTGCTCGATTTCCTCTCCCCTGCTGCGCCGCGCACCGCACTCTCCAGCCTGCACAGCCAGGTGGACGACAGCGGCGGCTGGGCTTCCCTCAGCACCCGCCCGCACGACCCAGACACAGGCAGCATGCAGGAAGCCTACACCGATGCGCTCACCGCCTGGCGCAAGAATCCGCTCGCCTGGCGCATCATCTCTATCACCACGGACCACGTATTGGGCGACGGTCTGCGCATCACCTCACCCCACCGCCCGCTGCGCAATTTCATCAATGCCTTTTGGAATCACCCACAAAACCGCATGGACAACCGTCTGGAAGCCATGTGCGACGAATTATCTCGCTGCGGCGACCTGTTTGTACTCCTCTTTCGCAACCCGCAAGACGGCATGTCCTACGTCCGCTTTGTAACCAAAGACCGTATCCAAAAAATTGAGACCGCGCCCAACGACTGGGAAAGCGAAAGCGCCTTTTACGAGACTCAGGAGGCGGGCGAAGCGCTGCGCTGGAGCAGTGCTCACGCCGCGGTGCAGGGCGAAAACGCCGTCATGCTGCACTACGCCGTCAATCGTCCCCTGGGGGCGCTGCTGGGCGAATCGGACCTGGCGGCGATGCTGCCCTGGCTGATGCGTTACTCCAGGATGCTGGAAGACCGCCTGCGCATGCACTGGGCGGTGCGTTCCTTCCTGTGGATGGTAACCGTGCCGCCCAACAAGCTGCAAGAGAAACGCCAGCAATACGCCCACCCGCCCGAATCGGGTTCGATTGTGGTGAAGGACGAGAGCGAAACCTGGCAGGCGGTGGCGCCCAACCTGCATGCCTCCGACGCCCAGCACGACCTGAAGGCGGTGCGCGGCATGATAGACGCCGGTTCCGGCTATCCTCCCCACTGGCGCGGTGAGGCTGCCGACGCCAACCTGGCTACCGCCACTGCCATGCAGGCGCCCACCGAACGCCACTTGAAACGCCGCCAGCAATATTTCCTATTTATACTGCAAGACGTCCTCTACCACGCCTACCAGCGCGCCGCCCAACTGGGGTCTTACCCGGCTCTGCGCAGCAGCGATTACGCCAGCCTGTTCACCTTGCAAGCTGCCGACGTCTCACGCACGGATAACGAAACCCTGGCGCGCGCCGCCCGCGACCTGACCCAAGCCTACCGCGCCCTGGCAGCGCACACGCCCGCCGCTTCCCCTACCCTGGCGCGCCTGTTCACCGCCCTGACGTTTAAATTCGCCGGCGCGCCGCTGGCAGACGACGCCCTGGATAAAGTGCTGCAAGAGGCTTACCCACCCAAGGAGACAGACAATAAATGAGCGCTTACCCGTCCTCGCTGAAAACAGAAAAAACCGCCGTCCACCTGCAAGCCGGGCAGGTGCTGGCGGGCGGCGACTCTCCGGCTGCATTCCAGGCGCGCTTCGTGCGCGCCGGCAGGGCGCGCGCCGCCGGAAACAACCCCTCTCCGCTCGTCATCGGGGAAGCAGCCCTGCAACAGGCGCTTGACGAGGGACTGTTCAACGCCCTGCCGGTGTTCATTGATCACGCCGCCCCACACCAGCCGCCCTCTCTGCGCAACCTGGCTGCAATTAGCGAGGCAGCCCACTGGAACCCTGCCAGCCGGGCTGTGGAAGGCAAACTGCGCTTTTACGATACTCCTGACGCCCGCGCTATCGCCGCCCTGTTGCTGCAAATTCTGGGCGACGACCAGCCGCCAGACGTGGGTCTTTCACTGGTTTTCTGGGCAGATTTCAGCGCAACCGCCCAGCCGGGCGCAGATTTAATCGTCGAACGCATCCGCCACGTCGAATCAATTGACCTGGTCTTTGAACCAGCCGCGGGCGGGCGTATCTTGCAGGCGCTCTCGGCGCTTTCTACCCCCACACACGAACAAAGGAGGACTCCCATGACCATTCAAGACTTGTACGTTGAATTAAATCAAAACACCGCCCTGCCAGAACCAGGCACGGGCGACAGCCGCGCTGCCGAAAATCACATGACCGCCTGGCTGCAAGCCGCCGCCCAGGCGGCGACCAAAATGCTCGTTCAGGCAGCCGACCTGCCCGCAGCCAGCAAGGAACGCTTGCTCTCACAGCGCTTTGCCACACCGCTGGAAGTGCAGGAAGCCATCGAGGGCGAAAAGGCGTACCTGGCGGCGTTGGTAGAGCAATCCGTCGTCAGCCAGCACAGCCAGGCGCCGCGCGGCGCGCACATTCAGATGGGGCGCAGCGGCTACGAACAGTTCCAGCTGGCGTTTGAAGCCATGCTGGACGGCGTGCGCCCGCCCGAAGGCATCCGCCCCCTTTCCGGCTTGCGCGAATTCTACAATCTCGTCTCCGGAGATTACGAACTGACCGGGCAATTTCACGGTGAACGCGTGTACCTCGCCAACGTGAACTCCTCCAGCATGGCGGGTTTGGTGGCGAACGCCCTGAACAAGCGCGTCGTCAACCAGTTCAACCAATACCCGCGCTGGTGGGAGCCGGTCGCCATCCAGGAAGATTTCGCCAACCTGCAACAGGTGAAATGGATCACCCTGGCGGGCATCGGCAGCCTGCCCACCGTGAGCGAGGGCGCGGCTTACACGGAACTGAACTGGGACGATAAGACCGAGAGCGCCGATTTTATCAAGAAGGGCGGTTACCTGGGCATAACCCTGGAAGCCATAGACAAGGACGACACGCGCCGCCTGCGCGCCGCGCCCCAGGCGCTGGCGCTGGGCGCCTACCTGACCCTGTCGCGCGCCGTGGCGCAGCTTTTCAGCGCCAATTCTGGCTCTGGGGCGTTCATGTCGGATTCCAATCCGCTGTTTTGCGCTGCCCACGCCAACCTGGGCACGTCGGCGCTTTCCCTCTCCGCCTGGGCAGCCACGCGCCAGGGGATGCGCGACCAATCCGAATTTGCCGCCGACGGAGGCTCCACCGCCGCACTCGGCACGCTGACCACGCCGCGCTTTCTGCTCGTGCCAAACGAACTGGAACAGACCGCCCTGGAAATCCTTGGCGGCTATTCCGGCAGCTCGGCTGGCTTCCTGGATACCAACATCTGGTCCGAAGGCGACACGCACACCCAGCGCATGCGATCCGCGCGGGCGCGCGTCGTGGTGGTGGACCTGTGGACAGCCGCTCTCGACTGGGTGGCGGTGTGCGATCCGCTTCTCTACCCCACCATCGGCATCGGCTATCGCTACGGGCGCGCCCCGGAAATCTTCTCCGTCGCCAACCCCAATTCCGGCTTGATGTTCACCAACGACGTCATGCCGGTCAAGGTGCGCTTCTTCTTCGCCGTTGGCGCAATGGATTGGCGCGGCATGTACAAACACATCGTAGCCTGATCACCGGAGCGCAAAACGATGAGCGACCTGGACGAACTACGCCAGACGGTTTTAACCCTGATTCAAGACCAAAGCAGCCTGGTTTGCAGCCTGGAGGAAGTGGACACCTGCCTGCGCATGGCGCTGCTGGATTACAGCGCCGCCAATCCGTTGGGCGGCGCGGCGGTCATATCCCTGACAGCCGACGGGCGCCAGGTGGACGTCTCGGCGCTGCCGCGCCAGTGTGAAATCCGGCGTGTGTATTTTCCCTGGGACGCCTCCAAACCCTTCGCCGAACAGGAAAAGAACCGCGTCTCTGGCTGGGAGACGTACACGCTGTCCGGTTCGGCGGCGCTGCTGTTTGAGACGCAGGCGGGCAGCCCGCCGCGCCCCGGTCAGCAGGTGCGCATCCACTACACCACCTATCACACCGTGGCGGGTCTCAACGGCGCAGACCAAACCAGCCTGCCCGCGCAACACCTGGATTTACTGGCGCGCGGTGCAGCCGGATACGCCCTGCTGTGCGGGGCAGCCGACCGCGCCGACCTGCTGGATAAAGCCTTGTTAGAGCGTCTGGCAAGCAGCCTGCTGGAGAGCTTCCGGCTGATGCTGGCAGAGATTGCCAAGGACGTCAACCGCGCCGGTTCGGCGGTTTTACAATGGAGCGGCAGGTACGCAGCCGTGTATTGAAACAGGGGATGAGACGCTAATGTTGACGGATTTATACGCCATTACCTTACAAGATGCAGCCGGGCAGATTTCCATTCCCCTGGGTATGGACGAGTACGTACACGAGCAGTCAGACGGCTTTGCCATGCCGCCGTTGGTGCGCTATCAGGAAAGCTCCCCGGCTTTGCACGGGGCGGTGGATCGCGGCTTCCGTTTGCAGCCGCGCCGCCTCACCTTCCGCGTAGCGCTGCGGGCGGCTACCCCGGTGGAGTTTTATAACCGCCGCGCCGAACTGCTGCGCGTGCTGCGCCCACATTATTATTCCGCCGCGGCGTTGCTCTCCATTACCCTGCCAGATGGCAGCACCTGGCAGTTATCCGTCTTTTGCACACAGCTCACGTTCACACCGCCGCGCGGCTTGGTGCAATCAGCGCTGTTCACCTTGATTGCTCCCCATCCGGTTTACACACAGTACATCGCCGCCGCCACGCTACATTTCTACCAAGCAGACATCAACACCAGTAAAGTCGTACCGTATAGCGGTGAGTGGGTGGCTGTGCCTTACCCGTTTTCCCTGCGCGGACCCCTTTCTCACCCCGTCATCCGCAACCTGACCGGCGACACTCGCCTGGACTTAGACTACGCCATCCCCGACAACCAGACGGTGAACGTAGACCTGCGCCCCAGTTTCAAGACGATTCAACTGGGCGGGGTCTCTCTGCTGGGTTACCTGTCCTCCGACAGCGACCTGGAGGGATTTTGTCTCTATCCCGCCCCAGAAGCGCCCAACGGTAACAACGTCATCCAGGTAACGGGCGCCAACGCCGGCGCGAACACGCGCGTCAGCATTTCCTTCACCCCAACGCGCCTGGCAATATAAGCAACGTTTTTGAAGGAAAAGGACGAGTATGTATTACCTCGCCATTCACGACCCTGCCAATACCTGCCTGACGCGCTTTGCCGATTTTATGGAAATGGAATCGCTCAACGTTGTCAACCAGATCGGCTACATCACCTTCACCATTTCGGCGGCGCACCCGGCGCTGGAACACGTGGCTCATCTGAACAGGCTGCACCTCTACCGCCGCGAAGCGCGTTACAACGTCCCCTGGACGTTGGAAAACAGCGCCATTCTCCTGGCGCAGCGCTGGCATATCACGTCCACAGGGACGCCGGCGCTCACCGCTACGGCGCTGCACGCAAACTGGCTGCTCTCCACGCGCCTGGTCAACTGGAAAGCGGGCACGAGCGGGCGCTCCAGCTTTGCCGACACGCCTGCGGAATCCATTGCCAAGACGCTGGTGTGTTACAACGCCACCGCCCTGGCAAATGAAGCGGAGGGGCGCGAGCGCGACGGCACGCATACTTTGCTGCCCATTCAGGTCGAAGCGGACGGTGGGCGCGGGGCGCGCCTGGATTGGCACTGCGCGTACCAGGAGCTGCTGCTGTGCTTACAGCGCCTGGCGTGCGTGGGCGGTGGAGATTTCTGCCTCGTGCCCGCTGCCACAGGCGGGTACGAATTCCGCTGGTACGCCGGGCAAATGGGCAGCGACCGGCGTTCCTCGGTCATTTTTGCCCTGCCGCGCGGCAACATGGCAAAACCGGTCTGCGTCTTGGACCGCCGCCAGGAAAAGACCGTAGCTGTGGTGGGCGGGCGCGGCGAGGGAATTTTACGCCCACTCTACCACGTTTACGCCAACGATTACAGCGTGGAAAACGACGTCGAAGGTTTTGTAAACGGGATGAACGTCTTCAGCGCCAGCGGCATGCAATCCTGCGGGGCGCGTTACCTCGCCAGTCACAGCCCCGCCACAGGTCTGGATTTCGACGTGCTGCAAACGCCGGCGACCCTGTATGGGAAACACTACTTCCTGGGCGACGTGGTCAGCGTACGCAATCCCTTCAGCGGGGCAGACGAAAGCGCGCAGGTGCAGGCAGTGCGCATCCGTCTGAAATACAGCGCTGCCCAACCCACCAGCCGCGCTGCGGAAACGATTCAGGTTACGCTGCGCGTGGGTGCAGCGCAACTGCCCGCCGACCTGGCGGCTTTCCTCGAAGATTGGAACACCGCCGATAACTGGGAAAATGACAACCTGGACGGGGCGGGCTTCGCCGCCGCTCCCATTGACCTGGAGGTAAACGGCGGACTATTCAGCCAGGTTTACCTCTCCTCTGGCATTCATGGCGGCTATTTCAACTAACCTCTAGGAGTATACGAATGCCCCAAAAAACACGCATCCAACTTCGCCGCGGTGTCCTCGCCGATCTACCCACCCTCGCCGAGGGCGAACCAGGCTTCACCACCGATACCCACGCCCTCTACATCGGCGATGGTTCCTCCAACCATCTTATCAACACCCTGCCCGATCTCAACATCCTCATCAACGGCGGTTTCGATTTCTTCCAGCGCCAAAACCCTCTCGCCTGGACTTCCATCTACGAACGCGTCTCCGGCTCCTATCCCTCCTCGCGCAAGTTCGCCGCCGACCGCTGGGCTGTCCAAATCAACGAAACTGCCACCGATGGCACCAAAGTCGAAGCCCGCCGCTACGACGAATACCTCACCAACGACGACCCAGGCAGACCAAAAGTCCTCGCCCTGCGCCGCTCCGCCACCGGCAAAATCGCCGCCTATCAAATCATCGAAGGCGTCAATTCCACTCCCCTGCGCGGACACTCCGTTACCTTCCAATGCCGCCTGCGCGCCTACGCCAATAACCAATACGTGCGCCTTGGTGTCGCTTCCTGGATCGGCACACCAGACCAAATCCCCGCCCAAGCCATCCTCCCCGATACCACCTGGTCTGCCAATCCTGCCCTCGCTCCCTACCTGAACTGGGTCGCAAATTCTCCATCTATCAACGTTCCTACCGACTCCTGGGTTGACGTTTTCCTCACCGCCGATCTCTCCGCCGAAGAAGACCTTAATAACATCGTCCTCTTCATCTACAATTCTTCCTACACCTCCGCCGCCTATGATGTCCTCTACATCTCCCAGGCTGCCTTACACGAAGGCACCCAGCCCCGCCTCTGGCTGCCGCGTCCCACCAGCGCAGAACTCGCCCTCTGCCAGCGCTATTGCCAGCGCATCAGCAACGCCTATGGCGACGGTGGTGTCGGTCCTAGATTACCTGGTGTTGCCTTCACCGCAAACATTCTCTATATCTATATCCCGCTCAAAGTAACCATGTATGCCACTCCCACCGCTACGTTTTACCGCAGCAACGTAAATGCCACCGGCGACGGTGTCTGGGATTATTACCTCGCTGGCTGGAACGACGCCACCTCTATGGCTATTTCCGCCTGGTCTAGCAACGAAGCCGTCCTTATCAACCTTACCAAAAACGGCGCTTTCACTGCCGGGGTTACCTATCTCACCGAAGGCAATGTTACCCTTACCGCCGAGTTGTGATTTGTAATGTGAATTGAAATGTGAGTTGAAATATGAACCTTCTCTATCCCGTGGATTGTCCCATCACCCAAACCTTTGGCGAAAACCCTGCCCTGTACGCCCGCTTTGGCGTCCAGGGGCACAACGGCATTGATTTCGGCTGTGGGGAAGGCACACCCGTGCGCGCCGCTGCTGCCGGTACTGCTACCAAAATCCAAACCGACCCCGATGGCTACGGCTTGCACGTGCGCCTTACGCATCCCTGGGGGCGTACAATCTACGCTCACCTCAGCCAGGTGTTGTGCCGCATCGGGCAGCGCATTACAGAAGGGGAGATCATCGCCCGCACGGGAAACAGCGGCTTCAGTACGGGACCTCACCTGCATTTCGAGGTGCGCCTTCAGGGGCAGGAAAGCAATGGCTTCGGCGGCGCAGTGGACCCGCTGCCCCTTCTTCAGCAAGGGATAACACCAGTCTCTTCCCAGGCTGAAGCAGCGCCGCAGGGCAGCGCAGACGAAACCCCGGCGCAGCGCGTCATTGAGCAAGCCGTCCCCAGCGGCGTAATCACAGTCTCCGGCTATGTGCAAGTCATTGTCGCCCAGTTATTCATCCGTTGCCAGCCCTCGTTGTCAGCGCAAAAAGCCGGTCTGCTCTATGCCGGCGCGCAGGCGCAAGTCTTGTCCATCACACAGGACGATCAGGGTAATCAATGGCTGCAAGTGTTCCGTCCCTCCGGCTGGGTTGCGGCGCACGTGGATGGCAAGTCTTTAGTCAAGCCCATCTCCCAGGCGCAATAAGGAGGGTTTTTAAACACCAAGGCGCACGAAAAAAACATCGGCAAATCAACCATCAAACCCACAATTTAGGAGGAAAAAAGTATGGACGTGCAAAGTTTACTCACAGTTTTATTCAGCATGAGCGGTTTTGGCGCGCTGGTGAGCGCGCTGGTCAACCTGCTTAAATCGGTCGGCGTGGTGAAGGACAGCCAGGCGCAAACCTGGGTGTGCGGTTTGAACCTGCTCGGAGTGCTGGGGCTGTACGCCCTGGGGATCAGCGGGGCGGCGTTCGATCTGGCGCAGGCGGACAGCACGCTGAACCTGCTGGCGCAGTTCCTGGTTGCTGCCGGGCAGCTTCTGCTGGCGCTGGGCGGCTCAAAGCTGTTTTACGGCGCCGTGCGTGGCGCGGCTTGGGTCGGCAAGTCTTTTTCGCAGTAAAGCTGCGCCTTCATAAAAACGCCTGGCGGGGTGTAAGAACCCTACCAGGTGTTTTCCTTTTCTATGCTCAAGCCCCCTGCCCCACAAGGCGCAACCCAAAAGTATTCCAGGCGCAGCTGCGCCTTAAACGGGACCCCCGCCCGGATGATCGTAGAGTTCATTTTGCTCCACCGCAACGGCTTGGGCTGGTTTCGCCGCCAAAATATTCTCAAACAGGGGCAGCCTTCCGTTGCGCACAGCGTTTTCGGCGTAGAGGAACATCGCCGCCGACCAGGCTTGTTTGCCAAATCCCATCGGGTGTCCGCTCTGCCCGTGCAGCCATTCGTTGAACTCCCACACCTCGTTTTGCCCCTGCTGGTTCGCCTTCGCCAAACTCACCAACATTTCTTCCGCCTCGTTGGAATGCTTGCGCAGCACCAAAGCCGCCACGTGCAGCCCTCCGATCATCGTCCAAATCCCCCCGTTGTGATATTGATGAGGCAGGTTGAGCGTGCGGCTGCGATAATACTCGCGCCAGTTGCTCTCCCCCGGATAAATTGGCGGGTGAATGGCTTTGGTCGGGAACGGCTCTGCCATACCCACCTGGCGCATGTAGCGCAAGATGTGCTCGGCGCGGTGTCCGTCGGCGACGCCGGTCAAAATCGCCAGCAGGTTTGCCAGGCTATCGCACCAGTCTCCGTATTCGCGGAAAGCCACCCAGGGCAGGTAAAATGGACGGCTTGAAATCGTGCCGATGTTGTGATAGAGCATGAACCACTCCAGGCGTATAGCCTTAAGCCGCTCCAGGTGTTCGGCAAAATGCTCCGCCACCCAGCAGCGGTCCACCCAGAAAAGCAGGTTGATGCGCTCGTGGATAGACAACGCCCGCACGCCGCTGCGGCAGCAGGTTGCCTGTAAGTGCAATTCTTTGTGCATTTGCTCGTAAGCCAGAACTGCGGCGTAATACAACACGTTATCGTAAAGGGTGTTATAGCGCACCGCCAGCAAGTCCATCCAATTGCCCGCCTCGGGTATCTCTAATAAGCCGCATTCGTTCATGTCTTGATATTCCAGCCAATGCAGCGCCTTTTCAAGGTTACCCCAATTTGCACACAGATAATCGCGATCGCCGCTGACGAGATAGTAGAGATAATGTCCCAGGATGAAAAGCAGATTCGAGTCGCACGCTCCGGCGTTTTCGGTGCTCACGCTGCCCGTATCCGGGTTGACGTTGAGCGGGATCAATCCCAGGTGCGATTGACGAGAGACGAGGGTTTCCAGGGAAGCTCGTCCGGCGGCGACGAGAATTGGCTCACCGCTGACCGCCGCGCCCAAGAACGTCATCACGCTGTCGCGCCCCCAAATTTGCGGATAGCCGGTAGCGTTCGCCGAGGCGCGATAACCGTGCTGTGTTACGCAGCGATGCACCACATCCAGCGCCATCTGACGTGCATCTTCAATTAATTTTTCCTCGCCCATTTCTCACCTCTCCTGATCTCATCCCAAAACCTGGTGAAAAGCGGCGATGGCTTGCTCTAAAGCTGCATCGTCAATCCAGGAATGGGTAACCAGGCGGAAACGGCGTGCTCCCAACGCGCCGGCGCCCGCCAACACGTTGTGCTCGCGCAGCTTCTCGGAGACCTGCGCCGGAGAAAGCGGGCACTCCTCGTGCAGATACAGGAACACCATGTTGGTCTGCGGCTCCCCCTCCAATCTCAATGCCGGTATTTTTCCCAGTTCTTCTGCCAGGCGTTTAGCGCGGTGGTGATCGTCCACCAGGCGCTCGGTCATCGTTTCCAACGCCACAATGCCTGCCGCCGCCAGAACGCCCGCCTGGCGCATCCCACCGCCCAGTTGCTTGCGCACGCGCCGGGCGCTGGCAATAAATTCCACCCCCCCACACAACAGCGATCCAACCGGCGCCGAGAGACCCTTGCTCAGGCAAAACGTAACCGAATCACTGTAAGCGCTGATGTCGTTGACATTAACCCCCAAAGCCGCCGCCGCATTGAAAATGCGCGCCCCGTCAATGTGCAACGAAATCCCATGTTCGCGCGCCAGGGCATACACGGCGCGGTGATACTCCAAGGGCAAGGCTGTGCCGCCGCAGCGGTTTTGGGTATTCTCCAAACAGATGAGGCGCGTTTTGGGAAAGTGTATGTTTTCCCCGCGCACAGCCGAGCGAATATCCTCCAAGAGCAAAGTCCCGTCCGCCTGATTGGGAATCTGGCAGGAGTGCACCCCACCCAGGGCAGAAATGCCGCCCGCCTCGTAAAGGAAGGTGTGTGATTTATCTCCCAGGATGACCTCATCCCCGCGCCCGCAATGCGCCAAAATCGCCGCCAGATTGCCCATCGTCCCGGATGGGACGAACAAAGCGGCTTGCTTGCCCATCCGCTCCGCCGCCATTTCTTCCAGGCGGTTGATGGTCGGGTCTTCCCCGTAGACGTCATCGCCCACGTGGGCGTTTGCCATCGCCTCGCGCATGGCTGGCGTCGGCAGAGTTACAGTATCGGAGCGCAAATCAATCATCATAAAAATACCCTCGTCGTTTCCAAAAGTTAATTCCGTAGAATGCGCGTGATTCTATCACAAATCAAACGTAAATAAACAATTCCTCTAAAGACCTGCCTTCTCCTTCCCACCCCGCGCGCTTGGGAAAGCCGAGCGGTGCAGCGTTCCGCGTGTTGACAGGTACTTCTTTCCATGCTAGACTACGGAAGTGAAACATAACGCCGCACCTGTTCTGTATTACCTCAAACTCGGCGGCTCGCTCATCACGGAAAAGAGCCAGCCGCTCAGCGCCCGCGCCCCAACCATACACCGCCTGGCGGGTGAGATCGCCGCCGCCCTGCTGGAAAGGCAAGATTTACGCCTGATTCTCGGGCACGGCTCGGGGTCCTTTGGGCACGCAACCGCCAGGAAATACGCCACCCAAGCCGGCGTGGCGACGAACCAGCAGTGGCGCGGCTTCGCCGAAGTCTGGCGCGCCGCCAACCTGCTCAACCGCATCGTCGTGGACGCCCTGGCGGACATGGGACTGCCCGTCATCGCCCTCTCTCCGGCGGCGATGATCACCGCTGAAAACCATCACGTTCTGCGCTGGGACCTGACGCCCCTGCACGCCGCTTTGCAAGCTGGCTTATTGCCCGTCATCCAGGGCGACGTCGTCTTCGATACCGCTTTGGGCGGCACGATCCTTTCCACGGAAGACCTGTTCGTCCACCTGGCGCGCCACCTGCCGCCGCAACGCGTCCTGCTTGCTGGCATCGAA
This sequence comes from uncultured Anaerolineaceae bacterium, assembly GCA_964524425.1. Taxonomy (GTDB): domain Bacteria; phylum Chloroflexota; class Anaerolineae; order Anaerolineales; family DRKV01; genus JBAXBF01. The sequence goes on from CAZGDA010000064.1 coordinate 12,113, forward strand.
GCCGGCGTGTGGCAAGATTTCCCCGCCTGCACCCGCCTGGTGGATTCGTTGACGCCCGCCTTGTTTCAAGATGGGCAATCCCGCACCCTGTCCCTTCAGGCATCCGCCGCCCCAGACGTAACCGGCGGCATGGCTGCCAAAGTGGCACAGAGCATCGAAATGGTCTCCGCAGACGCGCAGGTAGAAGTTTTCATCTTCTCCGCGGAGGAAGAGCAGGTCCTCTATCAGGCTTTACTGGGACAGAATGTAGGTACGCACATCCACAGATAGGAGGGTTCTATGTTCATCACTCGCCAGGTTTTGGAAGAGTTTGAAGACAAACACCTCGCTGCCTACGCCATGCGCAGCAAGACTTCTAAAGGGCGCGCCTATCCCGAAAACGAACCGACCTACCGCACCGTTTTCCAACGCGACCGTGACCGCATCCTCCACACCACCGCCTTTCGGCGGCTGGAATATAAAACGCAGGTATTCATCAACCACGAGGGGGATTATTACCGCACACGCCTGACGCACACCCTGGAAGTAGCACAAATCGGGCGCACCATCGCCCGCGCCCTGGGCGCAAACGAAGACCTGGTTGAAGTGATCTGTCTGGCGCACGACCTGGGGCACCCGCCATTTGGACACGCCGGAGAGCGTACACTCGACCGTTTAATGCGAGAGCACGGCGGCTTTGACCACAACAAACAGACCCTGCGCATCGTTACCGAACTGGAACGACGTTATCCCAGCTTCCCCGGTTTAAACCTGACCTGGGAAGTGCGCGAAGGCATTGTCAAACACGAAACGGAATACGACGTTTCCGACGCTTCTGGCTACAATCCCGAATTACGCGGCACCCTGGAAGCCCAGATCACCAACGTGGCTGACGAACTGGCGTACATCGCCCACGACCTGGACGACGGGCTGCGCTCTGGCATGCTCGCGCCCTACCAATTGCAGGGTGTGCAATTGTGGGACATTCTCAGCGAGATGATCGGCTGCACTGCCCAGACACAGGCATTGGATGAACTCTCCCGCCACCGTCTCATCCGCCGTTTGATCGGTTTGCAGGTAACCGACCTGGTAAAGACCACAGCCAGGCGTTTGGAGGAGAGCGGCGTCGCTTCCGCAGAGGAGTTGCAGCGTCTGTCCTACAACGTCATCGGCTTCAGCGAACAGTTGCAGACCCAAAACCGCCAGTTGAAAGACTTTCTCTTCGCCAACCTTTACCGCCACTACCGCGTGATGCGCGTGTCGGTGAAGACCGAACGCATCCTCGCCGCCCTGTTTCAGGAATATCTGGCAGAACCAGCCATCCTGCCCACCCACGTCTATTCCCTTTTCGTCCAGAGCAGCACCCCCCAACGCGTGGTGTGCGATTACGTCGCGGGCATGACTGACCGTTTCGCCATTCAAGAGCACCAACGCATTTTCGATGCCGATACGCGCGTCTGAGCTTGCAGATTTTCGCTTCCTTAGGTACAATTAAACAAGACCGAGTCAACCCCTAGTAAAAGAGCTAATATGACAAACGAACCCATGTATTTAACCCCTGAAGGCGCAGCCAAACTACGCGCCGAACTGGAATATCTGAAAAACACAGAACGCGAATCCATTTCCACGCGTTTGCGTGATGCCATTCAAATGGGCGATCTGTCAGAAAACGCCGATTATCACAAGGCAAAAGAGGACCAGGGTTTTCTGGAAGGACGCATCCAGGAACTGGAACACATCCTTATCAATGCAAGCATTATCGAGCAGAAAAGCGGGGTAAAAGACCTGGTGGACGTGGGGATGGTTGTTACCGTTCAGGAAGCGGGTGAAGATGCGGAAACCTATCGGATCGTAGGCGCAAAGGAAGCCGACCCAAAAAACGGGCGCATCTCCAACGAATCTCCGCTGGGAAAAGCTCTGATCGGGCTGCGCATCGGAGACGAAGCCCGCGTGCCGGCGCCCGGCGGCGAGATCCGATTTAAAATCCTGAAAATCGAGTAAAACTGGCTTAAAATCGCAATAATTTAACCAGGCGCCTACCTGGGCGAGAGAAGTTCATTTCAAGACGGTTACAAGGGGCTGTCTGAAAAGTTCTAAATTTGCGTTTTATTTCTTGCGATACAGAATCAACTCCAAAGTAATCC
>CAZGDA010000064.1:14245-14530 GCA_964524425.1 uncultured Anaerolineaceae bacterium
AATAACTCTTGGGCGGCACTGGACCTGTGCCGTAAGCCACGTCCACAACGCGCCCGGTCAAGATCAAAGTGGCTGTCTCCAGGCTCACTTCCTTGCCCGGCTCCACCAATACCGGTTCTCCCTTGGCGATCAAACGCTGCTGGGTCTCCGCGTCGTTGAATGCGTTCTGGCTCATCAACACCTTGGTAACCGTTTGAATGTCGTTCTTGTCAAACAACCATAGCTCTAAAGCAGTGGTTTTCTTCGGCTCCCCCCCCCCAAGAGTCGAGGAATAACCCACCCCCC
>CAZGDA010000065.1:0-14502 GCA_964524425.1 uncultured Anaerolineaceae bacterium
TGCTTAAAAATACAGTGCGGGCAGCAAAACTTTCAGAAATTTAGGTCAATCATGTTATAATACTTTTTTGGAGTATTTCGGTTGGGTTTTCACCTCAGCCATATTGCATGGATAACAGATTGACCGTTCGACTGACTGATACCCATTGTCATCTGGATTTTAGCGCGTTTGATGAAGACCGTGCGCAGGTTTTAGCGCGCAGCCGGGAGCAAGGCGTTGTGCGGATATTAAACCCTGGCACGGACGTAGAATCCAGCCGTGATGCTGTGGAATTAAGCCTGCGAGAAGATTGTGTGTACGCGGGAGTGGGTATTCACCCCACCAGCGCGTTGACGTGGAATGGAGACAGTGAAAGGCAGTTGCGCGAGCTGGCTGCTACTCCCAAAGTTGTGGCGATGGGTGAGATCGGATTGGATTATTACTGGAAGGATACGCCGCGCGAGGTGCAGATTAATGTTTTGCAATCGCAACTGAGGTTGGCAACGGAATATGAATTACCGGTTGTGTTACATTGTCGGGAAGCGATGGAGGATATGCTGGCAATTGTTGAGGAATGGATGAGGGATCTTGGGGATAGAAATGTGTCTTTGTGCAAGGCTCCCGGAGTTTTTCACGCGTATTCTGGCACGTTAAAACAAGCCGAGAAAATAGCAGCTTTGAATTTTTACATTGGCATCACGGGTGTGATCACATATCCGAAAGCTGATGGTTTACGTCAGGTGGCGCAAGCGATGCCGCTGGATGTATTTCTCATTGAGACCGATGCACCGTACTTGACAGCACAGCCCAAACGAGGTAAACGCAACGAGCCAGCTTACGTGCGCATGACGGCAGAGAAAATTGCTGAAATTCGCCAACAGTCTTTAGAAGAAGTGGCTGAGACGACTAGACACAATGCTGGTAAACTTTTTCGCTGGGAGGAGAACGATTGAGCAGCCCTGCCGCTTTTGATTTTGTTAAAAACGATTTACTTCTGGTAGAAGAAAAGATGCGTTCCCAGGCAGACCAGGATTATTCTGTTCTGCAAGCCGCGCTAAATCATTTGTTATTGTCCGGGGGAAAGCGTACACGACCTACATTGACTCTATTAACGGGTAGGATGCTGGGTGGGAAGCTCGCTCAGTTGGTTACTCTAGCAGCCGCGATTGAAATGTTACACACGGCTACCCTTGTGCACGACGATTTGATAGACGGGGCATTATTACGACGCGGTATTCCCACGATTAACTCGCAATGGTCGCCGGCGGCAACGGTGTTGACGGGGGATTATCTGTTTGCCAGGGCAGCTAAACTGGCAGCAGAAGCCGATTCGTTGCCAGCGATGCGATTATTCTCCGAAACGCTGGCAGTGATTGTGAACGGAGAAATCGGGCAGATGTTCTCGAAGCGATTGAGTGAATTACCACAAGACCGTCCGATGTATTATCAACGTATTCACGCAAAGACGGCTTCGCTGTTTGAAACATCTGCGGCGGTGGCGGCGATGGTAAGCCCGGTGAATGATTCTGTTATTGAAGCTGTCAGCCACTTTGGGCATCAGGTTGGGATGGCGTTTCAAATTGTTGACGATATACTGGATTTCACTGGCAGCCAGGAAACCGTTGGTAAGCCGGTGGGCAGCGATTTGAGGCAGGGACTCGTTACCCTGCCAACGATTATCTATCTAGAATCATTAAAGACAGACCAGGAACGGAAATCCATTTTACAATCCATTGAGAATCAAGAGATCGTTCACGTGGATGGGCTTGTTGAGAGCATTCGCTCCAGCGAGGCTATTGCACAGGCGTTGCGGGAAGGGCATGCTTTTGTGGAGCAGGCAGTGTGCGCCCTAAATACGTTGCCATTCTCTCCAGAACGCCAGGCTTTAGAAGAACTGGCGTGGTTCATTGTGGAGAGGGAAGTATAATGGTATTTGAGCCAAGCCAATAATCATTTTAGGTATGGAACGCTCGTTTGGATTCAGGTGAATCTTGCTGATGAAACTCTGGTCAGTATCATTTATGCAGCTTCGTAAATGATACGCCCCTCGGCGATGGTGAGTTGAACGTGAAAATCATCATCCAGAAGAACAAGGTCTGCGTCTTTACCCACTTCCAAACTGCCTTTGTGAGCGGAAACACCAATCTCACGAGCAGCGTTCAGGCTGGACATACGCCAGACTTCTTTAAGTGACCGCTGGCTGTTTATCCAGGCATTTTTCAGGGCGAGTTCCATCGTTAAAATACTACCTGCGATCGTTCCATCCGGCAGGCGCACGGCGCCGTCCTTGACGATAATGGTGCGGTTGTCAATTGGATATTCACCCTCCGGCATACCGGCGCCGCGCACTGCGTCGGTTACCAGGATGACGCCAGCAGGGGTTTTTACGTCTATCAGGATTTTCTGTGCGCCGGGGTGAACGTGAATGTTATCGCAGATCAATTCACAGGAAATTTCCGGTAGCAGCATCACTGCGCCGACGGTGCCCAACTCGCGATGTCCCAAGGGAGTCATGGCATTAAAGGTATGGGTAGCGTGGCGTAAGCCGCGTTGAACGGCTGCTTTTACCTGTTCGTAGGTCGCTGAGGAATGTCCTACGGATGGAACGATACCATGGCGCGTGCACTCATCCAGTAAGGTCATGTTTTCAGGGAACTCTGGGGCGAGAACGAACAGGCGCACGATGCCGCTTTTGAAGAAGCTGCGCACTTCGTCCAGGTCTGCTTTGCGGATCAAGTCCGGGTCTTGGGCGCCGCAGCGCGCTGGATTGAGGTATGGTCCTTCCAAATGCAGCCCTAATATTGTGGCGCCGCCTTCCACTGGTCCTACCATTTCCGCAACAACGTCAACTACTTTTTGAGTGGCAAAGCGGTTGGCTGTCCAGGTGGTGGGGAGAAAGGCGGTAACACCGTGGCGGGCGTAAAACTGTGCCATCTTTTGCAGCGCATCCGGGGTGGCGTCCTTGGCTTCCTGTCCAACCCCGCCATGTAGGTGGAAGTCTATGAAGCCAGGGAGGAGAATTTTCCCAGCGGCATCCAGGATACGCGTGTATTTCCCCTGGGGGAATTGGGGCGGTATCCCTGCGCCAATGTGGGTAATCTTGCTGTTTTCTACAGCCAGCCAACCGGGGTTGTATTCTTTTTCTATGCCGAATACGCGAGCGTTATAAATCAAAAGGTGAACGGGATTTTGTTTTGTCATTCTTTTTCCTGTTGGTGTTATATATGAACCGGTTGTCCAGTTTGAACGGATTGGTAAGCCGCACACACAACTTCCACGGCGCGGTAACCATCCATACCGGTTACTTTAGGCGGGCGTTGTTTGCGGATGGCGTCTACGAATTCGATTAACATGCCCTGGTTGGGATTAGAACCCCAAAAAGCCCAGGTTGGACGTTGCAAGTCGTGGCTGAAAACAGTGAGGATTTGCATGAAGGCATCTACCACCACGGAGCCACGCCCGGTACCCATCTCACACGTTAACCCACCCCAGGTAGGCCAGTACGGTGGTCGGCTCCACGAGCAGTCTATGGAAGCAAATACACCGTTTGCAAAGGTGATCATCAACAAACCGCCGGTCTCCACGTCTTCAGCCACGTCGGAAGCGTGGAAGATACGATTGGTTTTGGCATACACTTCCACGACTTCGGATTGGAGGTACCAGCGCATGATGTCCACAAGGTGGACGGTGTGGTCAACTATTGCACCGCCGCCAGCAAGACGTTTATCCACAAACCAGTCGCGATGCTTCTTGGGAAGTTCCCCCTGGTTTGTGCCGTTGAAACACAGGACGTTCCCCAAGGCACCAGCATCGAGTTGGGCTTTGACCTCCAGTAATGGAGCGCTAAAGCGCATGGGAAACGCGGTCATCAGAAGGACACCGGCGCGCTCACAGACATCCACGATGGCTTTAGCGTCTTCCAGTGTGGTGGCGATGGGCTTTTCACACAGTATATGGACCTTGCGGGCGGCTGCCATTTCCACCAGAGGGCGATGATTATTATTTTCGGAGGTGATGACGCCGGCGTCCGGTGTCGCGGCGAGCAGGGCATCGTAACTACGGAATAAGGGGGCCGAGAACGGTTTGGCAGACTGTTCGCCGCGGGCTTGGTCGTCGTCTGCTATGCCGATCATCTCGACGCTGGGGATAGCTCTAAGATTTTGGATGTACCCTTCGGCGTGTAAATGGGCGAAACTCATTATCCCGATTTTCATGGCTGCACCTCCGGCAGGGATGATAAATAAACGGCTTGCCCTGTTTTAGCGGATTGGATGGCTGCCAAGGCGATTTGCACGGCGGCTAAACCGTCTTCTGCGTTAACGCGGGCTGGTTTGTTTTCATCTAATGCGGTATAAAATTCTTTTATCTGTGTAGTATAAGGATTTTCCGCCACCGGAGAGGCAGGTAAACCTACGTCTGGGGCGTTGCCAGCCGGTTTGGCGATCAGGTTGAAAATAGGTGCGGTGGCATCGGAGCTAAAATCCAGCATACCGCGATCACCGGAAATCTCAAAACCGGTGCGGAACGTAGGCGGAGGATACGCCCATGCGCCAGTAACGTTGGATAGGGCGCCATTTTTATGTTGCAAGATAGCCATCCCGTAATCAATGGGTGCTTCGGGGTGTATGGAGGCAATATTTTTAGCGAAGACGCTCTCGACTTCCCCTGCAACCCAGCGAGCGTAATCGAAATCGTGGATCATCAGGTCAAACATCATGCCGCCAGATTTGTTCTCATCCAGAAACCAGTTGCCAACCGGTTTCTTAGGGCGGAAACTGCCGCGCAGCAAGCGCATTTCTGCGATTTTTCCGATCTGTCCGGAGGCGACGGTGTCCTTTGCCAGGGCGTATTCGGGAAAGAAACGCACGACGTGAGCAACCAGCAGGCGCACGCCGGCTTTTTTCGCGGCGGCGATCATCTCTTGCCCTTGAAGGATTGTCAGGGCGAGCGGCTTTTCACAAATGATGTGGCGCCCGGCGGATGCGGCTTGTAAAACCATACTATGATGTAAGTGGGTGGGAGTACAAATATCTACCACGTCCACATCATTTAACATGGAAGCGAAGTTGGGAAAGACTTTGGCTTGATATTGAGCAGCGATGGGTTTACATTCCTCTTCAGTCTCGCCACAAAATCCGACGATAGTCGCCGGTGTGTCTTTCCATCCGGCAGCGTGCGTGCTGCCCATAAATCCTACTCCTGCAATGCCAACTTTCATTGGAAAAACTCCTTTGTTTATTTAAGAGCGCCAGACGTGATGCTTTTAATCATCTGGTTGGAGAATATGACATATAGGATGATCACCGGAACCATCGCCAGAGTGAGCGAGGAAAGCACGGCGTTCCAGTCGCTGACGAACTGTCCCAGGAATTGTTGGGTCCCCAAGGTGATGGTGGCGGTTTATCGCTGGGCGCCAAGATCAGTGGGAACCACAAGTCATTCCAGATAGGAATCATAGTGAAAATGCCAATGGCGCCGAGGGCAGGGCGCACCAACGGAAGCACCATCGAGTAAATCTGATACTCACTTGCGCCGTCAATGCGGGCAGAGTCTTTTAAGTCTCTGGGAACCTGGCGCATAAATTGGGTTAAGATAAAAATGGTCAGGGGGAGACCTTGCGCGCCATAAACCAGGATTAACGCCCAAAGCGTGTTAACAAGTTTTAGTTCTACCATGAGCCTTAGAATGCTGACCGTGCCGAGGCGAATGGGGATCATGATACCAATGGAGAGGTATAAGCCCAGCAAGGCGTTGCCACGGAAATTGTATTCGGAGAGGGCAAAGGCTGCCATAGAACCTAAAAATAACACTAACAACAAGGATGCCGCGGTTACGATGACACTGTTGAGAAAGTAATTCGGAAAATTTGCACGTGAAAAAACAGTATCATATCCAATCATGCTGAAGGTGTTGGCGTTGGGCAGCTGGAAGGGTACGGTAAAAATGGCTTTTCTGGCTTTGAACGAGTTAATGACGATCATGTAGATAGGGAAAAGGGCAATCAATGAATAACCTGCCAGGATAATGTGAGGCGCAAAGCGACTGAAAGCCTGTCTTACACGGTAAATTGTCGAGGAATGACGAATGTTAGCTTCAGGAGTGATGGACATAGAACACCTCACATTTCGTAGGTCTGGACGCGGCGCTGCCAGAGGAACATGTAAATCAAAACACCGATGAGAATAATCAGGAACATCATCGTGGCAACGGTAGCGCCCATGGTGGGGTTACCCAGTTGGAGTTGCTGCCCGAAAAAGGTGCGGAAGAAGAGGGTACCCATGATGTCTGTGGAGAAATTGGGACCTGCCAGGGCACCCTTCATGGTGTAAATTAAATCAAAGGCGTTGAAGTTGCCGACGAAGGTGAGGATACTGACGATGCCAACCGTAGGAAGGATGAGGGGAAACTTGATTTGCCAGAAGGTTTGCCAGCCAGAAGCGCCATCCACGCGGGCAGCTTCGATTAACTCGTCTGGGATGCCAATCAGGGTCGTGTAGAATAAAATCATGGGGATGCCGATGAACTGCCAAACGGAAATCAAAGATACGGTTACCAGGGCGGTTTCAGCTAAACCCAGATATGGTTTGAAAAGGAAGCCCAAAGAGACCGCTTTTAGAAGGGTTCTAAAAATGCCCCAAGTTGGATTGAGGATAAGCTGCCAGACAAAACCAATGATAACAACCGATAAAACCGTGGGCATAAATAATACAGTGCGGTAAAACTTGCGCCCGAAGCCTCCGCTAGCCAAGAGGGAGGCGAGCAATAAACCGATGGGATTTTGTACCAGCATGTTTACGATAAAGAACACGATGTTATTCTTGAATGCACCCCAAAAACGCGGCGCATAATTTGAGTCTGTAATAAGCTTGATGAAGTTTTGAAAACCGACAAAAACCTCTTGATTCTTGGGGGTAGTGGCAAAAAAGCTCAGGCGCAGCGAATCGATCAAGGGATAGATCATAAAGAGTGTATATAGGATGACAGCTGGCGCAAGGAAGACGAAGATATAATGGGGGAAGGGTTTATTTCTTGTGCGTCTCTCCATAGAAAAACCTCCTCGGGATGTGTGGTTGTAGTACCATTTGGGATAATGCGTAAACGGGTTTACGTAATGACGGTTACACCTTAGTGGACCTGTCATTTTCAGGAATGAGTATCCAATGAATATCCCACGTTATCATATATTATATAATAAAAGAACGTTCGGCGGATAAACCGTTGACGAAATTGACGACGTATCTCTCATCCGCCGAACTAACCAACTAAGATTTTAACAAACTATTGTGCGGGTTTGTACCATTTGTCCAAACCGTCCTGAACTTCCTTGGCAGCCTGTTCGGGAGTCAAGGTGCCGTCAATCACCGCAGCGCTCACACGCCAGAGTTCGTTCTCCAGGTTAGGTTCGCCGCGGGAAAGGATCTGGTAGGAGTTGCGGATAGTGGATTCACACTTGCCACGCCAAGACAGGAATTCATTCGCCAGCGGGTCTTCCAGGGTGATCTTGTGATTCGAGAGGGTGAAGAAGCCAGGTAGAGCGTTGGAATACAGGGTTGCAAATTCTGGGGTAGTCATCCATTCCAGGAAGGTTTTGACGGCTTCGGGGTTCTTGGTGGCAGCGTTCATACCCATAGCAATGTCGGTGTGGTCGCTGATGTAGCACTTGTCGCCCTCTTTGGGAAGAGGAGGCAGGAAGATACCCATCTGGAAGGCATCCTGAACCTGACCTTCAAAGACGGAGATTTCCCAAGAGCCGGTGGGGTAGATGGCAGCCTGACCGGTGGTGAAGAGGGTTTGAGCGTCAGGATACTTGACCGCTTCGAAGCCATCGGGCATGAAGGGTGCCCAGGCGGCGAGCTGTTTCCAGGTCTCGATGTAGGGAGCGTCGGTGTACTTGCCAGTGCCAGCGATGAGGGCTTTGCGACCTTCCTCGCCTTTCCAGTAGTTGGGACCGATGTTTTGGAAGCCCATCGTGGCGGCTTCCCACTGGTCAGGGGTGCCCATACCGAGAGGGATGTAAGAGCCGTCGGCTTTGATGGCTTCGAGGACTTTGAAGAAATCGTCCACGGTGGCGGGAGGCTGGACGCCGACTTTCTCGAAGGCGTCTTTGTTGTAGAAGAAGCCGTGGATGACGGAAGCCATAGGAACACAGAAGACGTCTTTGCCGTCGTCGGTGATCCAGGCGGACTTGGCGACGTCGCCGAAGTTCTCCATGCCGCTGAGGTCATTGAGTTGAGCGAGGTAGCCCTTTTCGTAGAGCTTCAGGGAGGCATCGAAGGGGCGGCAGGTGATGAGATCGCCAGCGGTGCCACCTTCCAGCTTAGAGTTGAGGATGCCGTTGTATTCGGCGGGAGCGCTAGGCTGGAAGAGTACTTTGATGTTGGGATGGCTTTTCTCAAACAACGGAATGATGGTGTCTTGCCAGATGGTCAGGTCGTCGTTACGCCAGCTATCAATGGTGATGGTAACCGGCTCGCCAGCGGCAGGTTCTTCTTTGGGTGCTTCGGCTTCAGCAGCCGGAGCGGCGGGTTTGTACCATTTGTCCAAACCGTCCTGAACTTCCTTGGCAGCCTGTTCGGGAGTCAAGGTGCCGTCAATCACCGCAGCGCTCACACGCCAGAGTTCGTTCTCCAGGTTAGGTTCGCCGCGGGAAAGGATCTGGTAGGAGTTGCGGATAGTGGATTCACACTTGCCACGCCAAGACAGGAATTCATTCGCCAGCGGGTCTTCCAGGGTGATCTTGTGATTCGAGAGGGTGAAGAAGCCAGGTAGAGCGTTGGAATACAGGGTTGCAAATTCTGGGGTAGTCATCCATTCCAGGAAGGTTTTGACGGCTTCGGGGTTCTTGGTGGCAGCGTTCATACCCATAGCAATGTCGGTGTGGTCGCTGATGTAGCACTTGTCGCCCTCTTTGGGAAGAGGAGGCAGGAAGATACCCATCTGGAAGGCATCCTGAACCTGACCTTCAAAGACGGAGATTTCCCAAGAGCCGGTGGGGTAGATGGCAGCCTGACCGGTGGTGAAGAGGGTTTGAGCGTCAGGATACTTGACCGCTTCGAAGCCATCGGGCATGAAGGGTGCCCAGGCGGCGAGCTGTTTCCAGGTCTCGATGTAGGGAGCGTCGGTGTACTTGCCAGTGCCAGCGATGAGGGCTTTGCGACCTTCCTCGCCTTTCCAGTAGTTGGGACCGATGTTTTGGAAGCCCATCGTGGCGGCTTCCCACTGGTCAGGGGTGCCCATACCGAGAGGGATGTAAGAGCCGTCGGCTTTGATGGCTTCGAGGACTTTGAAGAAATCGTCCACGGTGGCGGGAGGCTGGACGCCGACTTTCTCGAAGGCGTCTTTGTTGTAGAAGAAGCCGTGGATGACGGAAGCCATAGGAACACAGAAGACGTCTTTGCCGTCGTCGGTGATCCAGGCGGACTTGGCGACGTCGCCGAAGTTCTCCATGCCGCTGAGGTCATTGAGTTGAGCGAGGTAGCCCTTTTCGTAGAGCTTCAGGGAGGCATCGAAGGGGCGGCAGGTGATGAGATCGCCAGCGGTGCCACCTTCCAGCTTAGAGTTGAGGATGCCGTTGTATTCGGCGGGAGCGCTGGGCTGGAAGAGTACTTTAATGTTGGGATGGCTTTTCTCGAAGGCTGGAATGATTAGATCTTGCCAGATGGTCAGGTCGTCGTTACGCCAGCTTTCGATGGTGATGGTAACCGGCTCGCCAGCGGCAGGTTCTTCTTTGGGCGCTTCGGCAGGTTTCTCTTCTTCAGGTTTAGGCGCTTCTTCTTTGGGCGCCTCGGCTGCAGGAGCTTCCTGTTTGGGTGCTTCGGCTGCGGGTGCAGCAGGCTGGCACGCACCAAGCAGCATGGTGAGAACCAGTAACAATGCTAAAAATGTAAATTTACGCATTTTCCTCTCCTTAATTGTTTTGTTTTATTTATTAGTAGTAGTTGATAATGGTTAGCGTATGTTTCTCAGGGATTATCACCTCCTTTCTTGAGTTTCTCTTCTTCATACCATACTAAGCTAGCCGCACCAATTGCACTCGAAGACAAACTGGAGGCAAGGATGCGAATGTCCTGATAGCAATGCGGCAGACTATGTTGTTGCATTGCTGCAATCGCCTGGGGAACGATTAAATCGTAGGCGGCTAACAAGAGTCCGCCGGCTAAAATGATGACAGCCGGATTTGTGATGGAGATACACATGGCTAAGACGCGCCCTAATCCTTTGGCTAGATTTTGTAAGGCGTGACAGGCGAGCGGATCACCAGATTGTGCGGCAGCGATGATTTGCGGTGCGATGAGGTGGTTGACGCTCATGCCTGTTTTATATTGACCTTGCCGATGCAAGGACAGGGTTTCAGCGATCAAACCAGGACCAGAGACGAGCGTTTCGGCACAACCGCGCAGCCCGCAGGAACACAATCGTTCGGCGTCTTGAAGCTGAATGTGTCCGATTCCAGCCGCAGTACCATTTTCTCCGCGTACCAGTCTGCCGTCCGACATAAAGGAGCCACCCAACCCTGAACCTACACAGACGTAGAAGACATTACGCTGACCGCGCGCAGAACCGTAGGAGCACTCGCCTAAAAGACTTGCATCGGCGTCTTTCATGATTCTGATAGGTAAGTTCAAGGGAAGCCTGGTGGATATTTCCCGTGTCAAATTGATTTCTTTCCAACCCAGGTTAACAGCGTTGTATACCATGCCTGTGTGGGGTATAACCTGCCCGGGTATTCCAATCCCAATGCCATCAACAGGTACAGGGGTCATGGAGTGCATTTTTCTAATCCCCGCGGTGATGTCTTCTAATACCGCTGCGTGCCCGCGGTTAGCGGCAGTAGGCGATTGCCAGTCTGTAATGAGTTCGCCGTGTTGGTTGATTAATCCGAAGGCAAGTTTTGTAGCGCCAACGTCCACACCAATTGCAAATTTTTCTTCCATGCAGTTCAACCTTTATGGTATCCTTATTTTAGGTGAGGATTGAGAAGGCTCCATTTCGCCAAAATTTTCTGATTGTGCGCGGCTGCTCCCGCCATGTTCAGGCTGGCAAACAGAGGCGCTTCTACACCCATTCTGTGCATAGCAAAGACGGTTTCCGTGAGTAAACAATTCCAGATCAGAGCGTTTGTGAGGGTCGAGCTAGGCGAGACTCTCCAGGCGGTATCTGGTACGGGCACCAGGGCATCCCCGGGTACACCACCATTATCTATAACGTAATCGGCGACTTCGGAAAGGCGTTTACCGATTGGAGAAAGCGGCGCCACTTTAGCGTATTCCAAAGAACAAACAGCAACGACTTTTAGCTCCTTTTCCTTGGCAAACAATGCCATTTCAACCGGCATGGCGTTCACACCGCTGTTTGAATATATGATAATCATTTCCCCGGCAACGGGATGATAGGCTTCCAGCAGGCGTTGCGCGATGCCCTGCGTGCGCTCCAGGTAGCTGGACAAACCGGAATGTTCATGCAGCATCAAGGCAGAATAAAAAATTGGCACAACGGCTGCCAGCCCACCAGCGCGATAAAAACCTTCTTCCATCATCATGTGCGAGTGCCCAGTGCCAAAGAGGAAAATTCGCCCATCGTTCGCAATCGTCTTTGCCATCTGCTGGGCGATGGCGTTTAAGGTCGTTTTTTGGTCTTCGATTACCCTTTTTTGCAGGGCGAAAACGCTTTCAGCGTAAGTTTCTATTCCAGATAAGTTGGTTTCGATCATGATGTTTCCTCGTGTGTGAATGGCTAGATGACAGGTAGACTGGCGGCGGCGATGGATTGACCAACACGGCGGCTTTTCTCATCGGGGAGTTGAATTTTCAATGCGGCAGCAATTTCTGGGAATTCTGCAGACAGAACCTCGTTTGCGGTGTCCAAAATGATTTGCCCGCCGCTGCCTGAGGTTACCCTTCCCAGGATGAGTACGTGCTTCAAGTCGTAAAATGCGGCGTAATGGGCGATGCCGTACCCCATATAAATCCCAATGCTTTTCCAAATATCGGAGGCACCGGCGTGCCCGCTTTCCAGTTTTTCCTGAACCAGCTTGAGTTTATCGGCGTTGGTGATTTCAGGCGGGATTTGGATGCCGGCTTTGGGCGCAAGGCGGAACACGCATTGCTGGGAGAAATATTGGGAGCCGCAACCTCTATCCCCTGACCATTCGTCAACGGGGGCAATGGGATTGTAATCCACGGGGACGAAGGCGAGTTCGTTAAGCCAATCGGTAATGTCCCCCTTGTTATTGACGTAGCCTCCGGCTTCACTGGACCCTAAGGCAACTCCCAGTATGGCGTTTTCTTCCAATGACATAGAGCCAGCCAGGGCAGTTACTTCACCGTCATTGACGACTTCCAAAGGAACGTTCCATTCTTTTTGCATTCGGACGAACATCTCGCGCACTTCAGTAAAGCGTTGCCTGGGAATGCCGCGAAACAGGGAGGCAACCATGACGCGATTGTTGATGTAAATACCAGCGGAACTGCCTCCGATGGCGTCTACGCGGGGCATTTTTTGTGCGGCGATATTCAAAGCCTGATTGATTTGCTGCCAATGGTATTGCGGGTCGGTTTGCTTGCCCGGTTCCCAGACGATTTCCTGACTGAAGACGGGGTGTCCCTGTGCGACCGCCGATACTTTTATATCAGACGCTCCGAGATCAAAACCAATGCGATAGCCATCTAAATGACGCCCCAGGGAGAATTGTTCTTCTCGGCTAGGAGGAACGTCATCAGCGGTGCAATTTATCACAGTGAAGGGTTTTTCGTAAACCGATTCTCCCATGAAATGAAAGTCGAACTGACGCTCGCCGTGCGACGCGTAGCATGTTTGCAAATATCTGCCCAATTGATCTGACCCACCAACGTAAACCTTCCAGCCGCCGCGCAGCCACAACAGGGCTTTGAGCAATCTTTCCACGTAGAATAGATTTTCCTGAAAGCGGGGGTGGTCTTCGGGGAAGACAGGTGTCTCGAAGCGGGAAAGGCGACCGTCTGTGCGTTCTAATCCTAAAACCAAGCGAACACCTGCGCCAGATTGCTGAACCTGATCGGTAAACCAACGGTTGTAGAGGACTGCGGGGCGAAAATCAGGGTCGAGAGGCGGCAGAAATTTTTGTAAGATCATTCTTTGATTATTCCTTCCATGGTGAGAATTAATTACGCCAAGCCAAGTTCGTGCTGCATGAGCAGGGCAGCTGCACCAAGGACGACGATGTCGTTTCCCAGGTTGCTAACCTGGATGGAAGTACCTACTCCCAACGCTTCCAGGGTGCGTTCGCAGATGGTTTGTCGAGCTGATTGAATCAATACGTCGGAGAAAACCGCCATGCTTCCAGCGAGGATGATCCTCTCGATATTGATTGTGCTGACGTAATTGGCAAGGGCAATACCGAGAAATTGCCCGGCGGTGGATAACACCTGTTTGACGAGGGCGTCTTCAGCGGAATAGGCTTGAATGATGAGCTTAAAATCAATCTCATCAACGCTATTAATCATGCGCGCCAAGATGGGACTGGGTGAGCGGCGCTGTGCCTCTTGCACTTGTTTTACAATGAAGGGTGTGCTTAAAATCGTCTCTAAACAACCAAAATGACCGCAGCGGCAGCGCACCCCGTTTTCTTTGACGACCATGTGCCCAATTTCACCGGCGCCGAAGCCATCTCCCATGTGAAGATGACCGTTTAGAACAACACCAGAACCAATGCCACGTCCAATTTTAACAACGATGAGGTTAGGCGTTTTATGGGTGTTGCTAAAGATCATTTCTGCAAGGGCAGCCGCCTGGCAGTCGTTGGCAACGTGTACAGGCAATTTATAGCGGCTGTGCAGCAAGCCGCCGAGCGGGAGGTCACGCCAATCCAGGACGACCGAACGACGGACGATGCCTTCGTTCCCGTTAACCAAGCCGGGAGTGCCGATGCCAATGCCAAGAGGAGGGATGCTGCAATAAGCGAGTAGCCCATCAACCAGTTCATAAACACGTTCTAATGCCTGTTCACCGTCCGGGTTATAAACGGGAACGCTGAAGCGATGCAGAATCTTGCCGCGCAAATTGACCACGGCTCCGTGAAATTCGTGGCTGGCGAGGTCAACGCCGATCATACAGCGGCTATCTGCCAGAATTTGCAAAAGAGTGGGCGGCTTACCACCGCCGGAAGGGGCGTGTCCGATTTCCTCGACCAAACCTTCCTGCAAGAGTTCGGCAACGAGGTCAGAGACGGTCGTGCGCGTCAAGCCAGTGGCACGAGATAAGTCGGCGCGGCTGATTTGCGCCTGATCGTAGATCATTTGTAAAATCAAGCGGCGGTTGTGAGCTTTGGTTTGCTGTTGAGTGGCTTTCATTTACGCACCTAATGTTAGTCCACTGGACTTACATACATTTTACAGAATGTTAACATAAATGTCAATACGGGATACCTTAAATTTGGGAACGTTTCCGGGGGTAAGGCTAACAGAAAAAATTCTATTATATCTGTATGAAAAAAAAACGAACCCCGCCCGAACCAGAAAACAACGGGCGGGGTTGCGATAACAGCCC
>CAZGDA010000066.1:0-14476 GCA_964524425.1 uncultured Anaerolineaceae bacterium
TTTGTTGATGGTGATGCCCCACGTAATCCATGGAAAACTGCTCCTCGCCAGGCAAGTGTTTGAGCATGGAGAGAAGATTCTCTTAAGCGCACCTTCCACGGGAGAGGCTTCCCCGGCTGTGAGCATGATTGCGATTGGCAGAGGCGAGGTTTTGCGTGAATGGAATGAATTGGAACAAGCGGTGAGCTGCTTTGAAGACGGCATCCATTATGGACAACAATGGGGCAACGCCGAGTTTTTTATAGATGGATTTGCTTACATGGCGCGGGCAAAGATGGCGCTGGGGGATGAAAAGGGCGCTCATCAGGCGCTGGATGAAGCCGAAACTTACATTCATGCCGGTAAAGTTTCCACGATGACCGCCAGGCAAATGGCAGCCTGCCGGGCGCGTCTCTGGGCTATCCAGGGTAACTGGGATGCTGTGGAAACGTGGAGCGAGACGTATCCACCAGAGAAGGCAGACACAGGCAGTTCCAGTATGGTTTTCTTATACTTGCATGGATTTGAAGACGCCACGCGGGTGCGTCTGTATATCGCCCGCGGTCAACTTACACAGGCAGAGACATTAATTACTGCATTGCTGCCTTTATTGGAAAAAATTGGGTATACAGGTTCGGTGATAGAACTAAACATTTTATTGGCTATCATTTACGATGGTCAGGGTAGAACGGAGCAAGCCTTATCTGTCATGTGGCGTGCAGTAAAACTGGCAGAGGCGGAAGGTTTTGTGCGTACGTTCCTCGATATAGGAGAAGAAGCGGGGAATTTACTGAAACGCTTGCGCAGCCATATTGGAAAAGACGCTGACGAATCTGGCAGGATTTCATCGGCGTATCTCGATGCGCTGTTGGCTGCTTTTTCCGTGAATGAGACTGGAGAGCGGGCTGACGTGGCAAATCCGCTCAGCGAACGCGAGCGCGACGTGTTGCGCCTGATTGGGCAAGGGGCTTCGACCCAGGAAATTGCCGAAGAACTGGTCATCGCCGCCAGCACGGTGAAGACGCACGTAAACCACATTCACGACAAGCTGGGTACGCGCAGCCGCACGCAGATGTTGATTCGCGCCCGCGAATTAGGGCTGATGGATTGATGCGCCTGGATAGGTTTGGCTTTAACAGGTATTAGCCAGCGCTGGAATGGATGGCTATTGACAGACACAGATGTGCGGAGTATACTAGATTTGATAGAATTAATGAGAAATACATAGAAATTCATAGAAATGAAAATTAATTCTCAATCGCTACCCCCCGCCGTGTGGCTGGACCTGGCAGAAGCTGCTCAGCTGCTGGGTGTGCATTTTACAACGCTGCGACGATGGGCGGATGAAGGGCAAATTCGGCACATGCGCACCCCAGGCGGCAGACGACGCTTTGCCCTAGACGACCTGGAACGTTTCCTGATGAGACGTCAGGCAGGCGCATCCACCGAATATACCCTGAATACAGCCAGCGCGCTGGAGCAGGCAGCCCTCAACCTTACCCGCGCGCATCTGCGCAAATTTGTTCAGCAAAAAGAGAATCACCTTGCGGTCATTTCCGAAACGGAGCGCCAGGACATGCGCCAGAGCGGCAGACGTCTGCTGGGCTTGTTGATTCGTTATGCCGCCAACGATGATGAAAACGGGGAGATGAGCCTCAAAGAGGCGCGCAGGATTGCCCACGAATATGGACAAATGTGTTACCGATTTGACATGACGATGGGAGATGCGCTGCGCGCTTTTCTGTTTTTCCGCCGTTCTATTCTGGAATCACTGCTCGATGTGCACCTCAACGACGCAGCGGACGGAAGTGAACCTATCGGTGCGCTTTTCCAACGCGTCAGTCAGTTCACTGATGAACTGCTGTTGACGATGACAGAAAGTTATTGTGCTGTTGCTAGACCTGTATTCACTCCTGAGAGGTAAACGATGTCGCTTATACGCCAACCCAATTACGACCTCAATCAACGCCCGTTTTTGGTGATCTGGGAGACGACGCGCGCCTGCGACCTGGCTTGTAAACACTGCCGAGCGGAGGCGAATCCCAACCACGACCCAAACGCGATGAGCTTTTTAGACGGCTGCCGCCTGATTGATCAGATCGAGGATTTCGGCGCGCCGCACCCGCTGTTTATTATGACCGGGGGAGACCCGTTCAAGCGCGAGGATATTTTCGACCTGGTGGCTTACGCGACGCGCAAAAAGCTCATCCCGGCGTTGTCTCCTTCTGGAACGCCGCTATTGACGGGGGAGAACCTGCGCAGGTTTAAGCAGGCGGGTGGGCACGTGATTTCTCTGAGCGTGGATGGCTCGAATGCCGCCATTCACGACGAGTTTCGGCAGGTGCCAGGTTCGTTCGACTGGACGGTGGCGGGCTGGAAAGAAGCCAGCTCCCTGGGGATTAAACTGCAAATCAACACCACGGTAACGCGTTATAATTTAATGGATTTGCCGGATATTTTCCGCCTTGTGCAAAGCCTGGGTGCGATGACCTGGAGCGTGTTTTTCCTGGTGCCAACCGGCAGAGGGCAGGCGCAAGATGAAATCGCGGCGGAAGATTACGAAGCGGTGCTGAATTTTCTTTACGATGCTTCCAAGTACATCGGTATCAAAACCACAGAGGGACACCATTTTAAACGCGTGGTTTTGCAGCGCTCTGTTTTGGAGAAACGCGCTGAAGCGCCGGAGAGTATCATGACGCTCAATGGCACGTATGCGCAACTTAAAGCCGGGTTGGTCCGTGTTACCGGTGGACAGGCTGCGCCTTCCGAGCGCATCCGGCGCACACCCCTGCACGTAAATTCGGCGCATGGCTTCGTTTTCATCTCGTTATACGGGGACGTTTATCCCAGCGGTTACCTGCCGCTCAAGGCGGGAAACGTTTTGGAAACGCCGCTGAAACAAATATACCAGGAGAGCAAGTTGTTTTTATCCTTGCGCAGCAAGGACGAATTGAAGGGACGCTGCGGGAAGTGTGAATTTCGCTGGGTGTGCGGCGGATCGCGCTCGCGCGCCTACGCCATGAGCGGCGACGTGCTGGCAGAGGAGCCGTTTTGTATATATCAACCCGGTTCGTTCCCCTTCATGGACGACGTCCATTCCCTGTTGGTAGGTTGAGGAGAAACAACGTGGAATCTGGCGCGGTTCTGTTGATGGCGCATGGCAGCCCGGCAAGCCTGGATGACGTTCCAGCGTATCTGTTTAACTTGCGCGGCGGCAGAGCCGCTGAATCAGAGCTGGTGGAGAACTTACAACGTAGATACGCTGCGATTGGGGGGAAATCACCACTGCTGGAAATCACGCAGGCACAAGCGCAGGCGTTGCAAATGGAGCTGCGCCGGCGTTGCGATGGGGAGGACGTGCGCGTTTACGTGGGAATGCGTTACTGGCAGCCCTTCATTGCAGAGACGTTGGCGCAAGTTGCTGCGGACGGTTTCCGCCGGGTTAGTGCGCTGTGTGTCGTACCGCACGCCTCGCAAATGACGCTTCAGGCTTACGCGCAGAAAGTGAGACAGGCTCTTTCAATATCCGGAGAGATTGCACGGGTGCGCTTTATCTCAGGCTGGGAAACCCAACCACTTTATTTGGAGGCTGTGCTGGACAGCTTGCAAAGCCAGTTGGCGCGAATGCAACACTTGCCGTATGTACTTTTCACTGCGCATAGCCTACCCGGGACTGCCACACGAATGGGAGAGGACTATACAGGCAAATTGATGCACAGTGCGGCTGTACTGGCACAGTGTTTGCGTTTGCCAGCGCAGGGCTGGCAGGTGTGCTTTCAGTCTGCGCCCGTTCGAGACGGGACCTGGCTTTCGCCTTATATTGAAGACGTTCTCCCTTCGCTCGCTGGCAAGGGAGTGGATTGTGTTTTAGCAGCCCCGATCGGATTTGCCGCCGACCACCTGGAGGTGCTGTATGATTTAGATATTGAGGCTCGGCGGCAAGCGCACTCCCTGGGAATGCAGTTTGAACGAGCGCCGTCTTTAAACACGCATCCACTGTTTATGCAAGCCCTGGTAGAGGTAATTCTCTCTGACGAGAACGAGCAAGAAGGAGAATACCTTACTCTATGACGGAGACGAAGGTGGCACGGGTGCGCGTCGCGGTCATCGGCGGGGGGATCACCGGCTTGGCGGCGGCTTTCACGTTACAGGAGAGGGGGCGTGCTGCCGGTTTGCCGCTGGATGTAGCCCTTTACGAAAGGGAAAATAGCTTCGGGGGAAAAATTCTCACTGAACAGGTGGACGGCTTTACCATCGAGGGTGGTCCGGATTCGTTTATAAGCCAAAAGCCGCGCGCCGCGCAGCTTTGCCGGCAAATTGGATTAGGCGAGGCGCTGCTGGGAACGAACGACGAGCGACGCAAGACTTACGTCGTGAATCGGGGACGATTGACGCCGTTGCCGGACGGGGTGATGTTGATCATCCCGACGCGTTTTCTGCCTTTTGCGCTCTCACCGCTCATTTCTCTGGGCGGTAAAATGCGCATGGGTTTAGACCTGATCATCCCGCCGCGCAAAGACGAGGGGGACGAAAGCCTGGCGCAGTTCATCCGCAGGCGCCTGGGCAGCGAAGCGTTGGATAAGATTGCCGAGCCGCTCATGTCCGGGATTCACGTTTCCGACGCGGAGGAGCAGTCCATTTTAGGAACCTTCCCGCGCTTTCGGGCGCTGGAAGCCAAATATGGCAGCCTGACGCGGGGAATATTGGCACAGCGGCGGAATGGCTCGGCGACACAAGGGAAAGCTAAAGCGCAATCGCTCTTCCTCAGCCTGAGTGGCGGGTTGGGGCAGCTTGTGCAAAGGCTGGTGCAGCAAATGGACGGTGTGGAAATGCACCTGAATGCAGGCATTACGGCACTGGCGCGGCGAGAGGGAGGTGGTTTCAGAATTATCCGTGCAAGCGCAGAAGAGGATTACGCTGATGCGCTCATCCTGGCTACGCCTGCGTACGTCTCGGCGGGGCTGACGGCGGACGTTTGCGCGCCTCTTGCAGCGTTGCTCAATCAAATTCGTTACGTCTCCACTGCTACAGTATCGCTTGGATTTCGGGAGGAGGAAGTTGGCGACGCCTTGAACGGATTTGGCTTCGTTGTGCCCAGGCGGGAACGCAAGAATATTTCGGCGTGTACGTTTACTTCCATAAAGTTTAATCAGCGCGCCCCGCAAGGACACGTTTTATTGCGCTGCTTTCTGGGCGGTCCAAGACATGAAGAACAAGTAGAATGGGATGACGCCGACTTAGTTATGGCAGCGAGAGATGATTTACAACGGCTGACGGGTTTGGATTGCGCGCCCGTGCTCAAACGGGTTTACCGCTGGCGAAAAGCCAATCCGCAATACGACGTGGGGCACCCACAGCACGTGCAAGCTGTTCACGCAGCCTGCCAAGATGTGCCCGGTCTGGCAGTGGCTGGCGGTGCGTTGGAAGGCGTGGGCATCCCGGATTGCATTTCGCAAGGGGAAAAAGCTGCCGAAAAGGTTTTATCCTATCTTGATTTACCAGGGAGTGTCTCAATATGAAAGTGTGTGTGTCGTTGGCGTTGGTGGTTCTTTTGTTGTGGGTATTAAGCGCCTGTCAGGATATTCCCTCAAGCAGCAAGCCGGTAATTGAAACAGTACATTCGGGAGGCACCGTTACGCGTGCGATAACATCCGAACCGACCAGTCTCGACCCGCACGGCGCGGCGGGGTCTGGGCAGAACGCAATTTTACCGTATCTTTTCGACACGCTGGTGTACCGCGATGTGGATAATACCTTCAAGCCTTATCTGGCAGAACGATGGGAAGTTACGCCGGACGGCAAGGAAATCACCTTTCACTTGCGAAAAGGGGTGATTTTTCACGACGGCACAGCGTTGGACGCCCAAGCGGTGGTGTTTACCTTTGAAAGATTTAAGGAAAAGGGGATCAAATCGCCACTGGCTGCAGGAATAGAGCAAATAGAAAAAATTGAGGCGCTGAACACGCAAGCTGTTCATTTTATACTCAAACATCCGTCTTCTACATTTTTTAGCACACTATCCATGCCCTATGCGGGCATTCTCAGCCCCACGGCGGCGAGAAAAATGCAGGGCGCCTTTGGACAAGCGCCTGTGGGCAGCGGTCCTTTTCGGTTTGGGGAATGGAGATCGGGAGTTTCCATTACCCTGGAACGAAACCCTGATTACCACTGGGGGATAGAGACGTTACAGAATAAAGGCGCGCCGCTGATAAACAAAGCGGTTTTTAAAATTCTCCCGGATGCCACTACGCAGTTATCTGCCTTGCAAACCGGTGAGATAGACGTATTGTTTGTTAACCAGCCCGAACACGTGCGGAAAGTCGAAGCTCTGGCGGACGTACAGCACTTTGCGGTGCAATTGAACAGTCTGGTGTATGTGAATTTCCAATGCCAGAAGGCGCCTTTGGACGACGTGCGCGTGCGCCAGGCGCTGGCACACGCCATACAAAAGGAGGACATTCTCAAAGCAGCCTTGGATGGCGTTGGAGAAACGGCTTTTGCCCCGCTCACTCCCAACCTGCCCGGCTTCTCGAAAGATCTGAAGCAATACGAACGGGAATACGATCCAAGCCAAACGCAGGCTCTTTTGAAGCAGGCAGGTTTTGTGCAGAAAGGGAGCTACGGCTGGGAGCGGGATGGGATGCCGTTGGAATTGACTCTGCTTACTTCCACGCGGGCGCCCAACCCGGCGATTGCCACGATGCTGCAATCTCAATTTAAAGCTGTGGGAGTGACGGTTGAAATTCAACAAATGGATGCCACCGCCGTTATAGAAGCAGCTACCTACGGGAAATTTGATCTCTTGCTGTGGCGTTACGATTGGAACGATGCGGACGTGCTCAACGTTTATCTTTCATCCAGCCGCATCGGCAGCACAAATCGGGCTTTTTATAGCAACCCTGCTCTGGACGCGTTGTTGAGTCAAGCGATGCGTGAGATGGACGATGAAGCGCGTAAGGCTTTGTATTTCGAAGCGCAAAAGATAATTCTGGAAGAAGCACCCTGGCAGCCGTTGTACGTACCAAAAGACGTGCTTGTTGTAAGGAACAGGGTGCAAAACCTCTCGATTGGGTACATGGGGCGCATCTGGTTGAACGACGCGTTGGTGAAATAATATGTTCGTGTTGCTGCTGCGGCGTCTGTTTGGGGCGGTGTTGGCTATGTTCGTTTCCACTTTTTTAGCGTTTGTTCTGTTGGCGGCTGCACCGGGGGATAGCGCCACGCTGCTGGCAGGGGAAGGCGCGACGACGGAACAAATTGTGGAAATCCGCCGCCAGATGGGGTTGGACGTACCTATTCTGGGGCGTTATTTTTTATTCCTTCGTGACGTGCTAACCCAGGGGGATTTGGGGAGATCTCTTGTCTCGGAACGCCCGGTTATGAGCTTGCTGCGCGACCGGTTTGTGTATTCTGCTACACTGGCGGTGTGCGCATTTACACTCGCGCTGGGGCTGGGCTGTGGAGTTGGAATGTTGGGCGCCAGCCGACCCAACAGTAGAGTGGATACTACGCTGAGTATGCTTGCGGGACTGGGGCTATCTTTGCCCAATTATTGGGTGGCGTTATTGTTGATGGGTGTGTTTTGTGTACAGTTACGCTGGTTGCCCGTTACCGGTGAAGGTGGATTATCCCACATAATTTTGCCGACGGTGTGCCTGGCGCTGCCCAGCGCAGCCATGATAGCACGCCTGACGCGAGCCAGTATGTTAGACGTAAGCCAAGCCGCTTACGTGCGTGCTGCGCGCGCCAAAGGCGTGCCAGAATGGCGGGTTTGGACGAGACACATCTTGCGTAATGGGTTGGTGCCAATGGTTACTTTGTTAGGTTTGCACGCAGGGCATTTATTAAGTGGTACTTTTGTCATTGAGACTTTGTTTGCGCTACCTGGTTTGGGCAGGCTGGTTGTACAGGCGATTTTTGAACGCGACACACCTGTGATCGTCGGCGCAGTGATGGTGATGATTCTGCTCTTTCAGGGGATAAATTTCTTCGTGGACGTGCTGCACGGTGTCGTGGACCCTAGAGTAAGACAAGAAGCGCTGTGATATTCTTATGGACGTACCTTTACCCCGAAACCGTTTTACGCTGTGGATAGGGATATTCAGTAGCGCTATTTTTTTATTCACTGCACTGCTGGGTGGATGGGTGTTTCCCCTGAACCCGGATGGCGTCTCAGCAGATGAGCGCTTACTGCCCCCTTCTGCGGAGCATTTTTTGGGTACGGATGCATTCGGCAGAGATCAATTCAGCCGCGTGGTGGCTGGGGCGCGTCTCGATTTAGTGATGATTGCAATTGCGCTGTCTGTGGCTGCCCTTCCAGGTGTGGGATTAGGATTGCTAGCCGGTTATGAGCAGGGCTGGCTAGATTTTCTGCTGGGGCGCGGTATGGAAATCTGGCTTTCTCTGCCCAGTTTATTGGTGGCAGTGGTGATTCTGGCTGCCTTTGGCGCTTCGCTGCAAAACCTGGCGCTTGCATTGGGGGTGGCGGGAGTACCTTCTTTTTTCCGCATGGCACGCAGCGGTGCGATATCCCTGCGCAAGCAGGCATATATTGAGGCAGCGCGGGCACTTGGCGCGGGCAGATTGTGGTTGTTGTGGAAACATATTCTGCCGAATATGCTTTCCCCGTTGATTGTGCTTGCGAGCGCGCGGATGGGTGGTGTTTTATTGGCAGGCAGCAGTTTAAGTTTTATCGGTTTAGGCGCTCAACCTCCCCAGGCGGAATGGGGAGCTTTGCTGGCAGCCGGAAAGGATTCACTGGACAGCGCCTGGTGGTTGGCGTTTTATCCAGGATTGGCGCTCACGGTTACGGCTTGGGGATTCCAGTTGTTAGGAGATGGGTTGCGGGATAGCCTGGCGCAGAAACAGGGATAAGGGAAATTTCGGCAGGTGAGGTGTTTCGAGGCGCGCGAGGATGGCGATCTATGCCAGTCTGCTGCTAACAAGCTCAAACTGCGATGCAGGCTTGTATTGTTGTATTCTAAGTGCTATAGTAAATAGTAGAGAAGTTGGCGAGGAGGGTGTATGAACGCTATTAAACAATTCGCGAAAGTCATATTTGTGGGCGTGGGTTTGTTTGCAGCAGGATGCGCGCCGGCACAAGATAGTATTATGGCGACTGTGCCGCCCCTCGTTGAAACAGAAGCCAAACCTCGAGATAATTCCACATTTACATTGACCAGCCCTATGTTTGCAGATGGGAGAGCCATAATCTCTCAGTATACGTGTGACGGACCGAACATGTCGCCGCCCTTGACCTGGGCAGGAGTTCCAGAAGGAGTGAAAGGGTTTGCTTTGACAATGGATGACCCCGACGCACCTGGGGAGGTGTTTGACCATTGGGTGTTGTACAACATACCGGCAGATCGAACGGACCTGCCACAAAACGTGGCAAAGACGGAAACTGTAGCCGGGATTGGTGTGCAAGGGAAAAACAGTTTTGGAACCCTGGATTATAGTGGTCCCTGTCCGCCGGCGGGCGCTCCACATCGTTATCGTTTTCACCTGTACGCCCTGGATGAGCGCCTTTTCTTGCAGCGCGGGGCAAGTAAGGCAGATTTGGAGGGAGCAATTGCGGGACACATTTTGGCACAGGCAGAGTTGATCGGTTCCTATCAGCGCGTGGCGGAAAGCGGGAGTTGTTGCGGCGTGGGTGAATGATGGTTAACCATACTTCACAGAGTATGTATTGCCTCCTGCGGTAGGGATGGGGTACCTGCGGCGTTTATGAGTGACGGTCAAATGTAACGGCGCAGAATGGAGCGCGCCTGGTTGAGGTAGCCAGAGCCAAATAAATTGAGATGATTCAATACGTGATAGAGATTATAAAGCGGCAAGCGTTCCTCCCAGGCGGGTGCAAGCGGGTGGACTTCTTGGTAGGCGTGGTAGAAATGTGCCGGGAAACCACCGAACAGAACGGTCATGCCCAGTTCAGCTTCTGCCCAGCCATAATGCGCAGCCGGGTCAATGAGAGCAGGCTGTCCGCTTTCATCTGTCATGGCGTTACCGCCCCATAAATCGCCGTGAATCAGGGAGGGAGGCTGCACAGGCACAAGGTCGGGCAAGCGGGCGATGAGTTTTTCAACCCGCTGCATGTCTTCTTTTTCCAGCAAGCCGTGCCGGAATGCCAGGCGCGCCTGAAACCCCAAGCGCTGATTGGCAAAAAATGCGTAGCCGTCTTTCTCCGCGGTGTTCGGTTGAGGCGTGCTGCCGATGTAATTATCGTGATGAAAGCCAAAAGACGTACCAATGTGATTATGCAGGGCGGCTAACTGATGAGCGAACGTTCCCCAATAGGCGGCACACGGCGAAGCGGGAGATAAGTCTTCCATCAGGAGAAAGTTTGTGGCAAACAAGTAAGGGCGCGGCAGGCGTGGTGCACCAGGTACAGCCAGGGCGCGCAAACCTTCGGCTTCGCGCTCAAACATATCCACCGGATTATGGGAATTCGTTTTAAGGAATAGGGATTTACCCGAAGAAGTTTGCAGGCGCGCCCCGTTGTTAATGCAGCCACCGCCGACCGAATGCGCAGCAACGACTGTTCCATAACCGTTCTCAAGACACCAAGCTTTAACCTGCTCTGGAATCATGGATAAACTCAAATGCGCCCGCTTTCCAGGGCATCCAATAATCCCTGGCAGGAGCGCTCAATAATGTGATAAACCTCTTCAAAGCCTTCTAACCCACCATAGTAGGGGTCAGGCACCGGGCTGTCGGGTGTGCCAAGTATGTCAAACTCGCGCAAGAGATGGATTTTCTCTTTATCTGTTGATCCGTTTGCCATGCGCAAAAGATTGGTGAGGTTGCTCAGGTCCATCGCCAGAATGAGGTCGTAGGCTTGGATGTCTTTTGGTTGAACCTGGCGCGCTTTGCCGGTGTAATGTAACCCGTGCAGGGCAGCGACGCGCACCATGCGCGGGTCTGGGGTTTCCCCAACGTGCCAGGCGTCCGTACCGCCGGATGAGACTTCATATTTCTCCTCCAAGCTGTTTTGCTTTGCTATGAAGCGGAATACATTCTCTGCCAGAGGACTGCGAACGATATTTCCTAAACAGACAAATAAAAGACGTTTTTTCACTATGTGTGGATTCCTCCCAAAACGTTGTTTTTCTATTGGCTTTTTTAGCCGTTATGCTGTAAAATAAAAGCATAATTTTACATGCAACAATAGAATTATAATTATAACAAAAAATGGCAGCGAAAAAGAAAATCTTTCCCTCTCTTCTTATACTAAGTATATTTGTCTGGTTATACCTGACAGGCTGTGGCTCGCAATCCTCATCAATGGCTGCCTCGCCAACCGTGCAAACTACGCAAGCGGCTGTTACTCTGGCGACTCCTACTTTCGCAGCGGCAGGTAAATTGAAAGTGGGAGAGCAGAACACACCTGAAGCAGCTGTGGCACAGAATGCGGTGCAAACCCCAGACGCGGCAAACGCTACACAAATTGTAACCAACGACAGCCAGGATGAAGCACCGGTGGTAGATGGTTTTGATGGCACTGTGTTGGGAAAACTGGAAGCCTCTCAATTTTTGGAAGAGGGGCAAGAAGTGATGGTGATTAATGTAGGAAGGAATTATTTTGATTTTCAGACAGATTCGGGTGAAAAATACCGCATTCAATCTCCGATTAAACCAAAATATATTGAACGTTACGTGAATGAGTACGGCTTTTCAGATGAAAGGATCACCAATGGTCTTGTGCCGGGGGCGAAGGGAACGTTAAAATCCTCTAAACCACCCGCCAATACTTTTGGCGTGGGTAAATCCTTTGACGGATTATTCCCTGAAGCATCTGCTGGGGTGAATGCAGACGAGATAATGCCGCTGTTTACGTTGACTACCCCGTCTATCAAGGGACCTAACGATCAGATGATTTTTGACGAGATGGATTATAACGAACGCTCGAGGGATAAATCTATCCAGAAGCGTTGGTTCGAGATGTTTAAGGGGGTTACGAAGGGGATTATCTGGACGATATTCGAGCAGTCTAACCGGTATTTTACAATGGTGGACAAACGGGAGTGGGACAGGTATACGCCGGGAAAAATATTTGATTATATGCAAAAATTCGAGTACCTGGTGCCTGTTCCAGACCGGATTTTGAATGCACGGAATCCGAAAAGTCGCACTACAGAAGAAAAGCTTGCGGCGCGATTTGTGTTGCACGATTACAGCGTAGGCAAGAATACTATTCGTGTTTTGGTGCCAATTTATTCGGAATTTGACCGCGCCGAGGTGCTCAAACTGGTGAAGGATGGTAAACCAGAACTTGGGTATATCTCTATCAACACGATACTGACAGACGCTGAAATGGCGGATGGTGAAAAATTCACCTGGAACAATCCAATCAAAGTGGTGCTTTACGTAGATGGGAATGAATACCCAGTTTATATGCCTACGCAAGCGATTATTGATATCAACGGGAAGTTTTATAAATTACCCAAGAATTTATTGGCAAGATAAATCAGGCTGCGCGTCGGGAGCGAGAGATAACCCAGAGCAGCACAAACGAAATTACAGCCAAGACGGCTAATCCAATTTCCAGTAACCGCCAACCCCAACGCGTTGGCGGTTTTGTTTGGTCAGGGGAAGGGGAGATAACTTGTGTCGCCAAGGAGGTGTCGTCTGCCTGGGATGGGGGGAGCAAGGTTGGCAGGGATGTTGTGGTGGGAGGAGCTTCGGCGGAGCGCTTTTCTTCCTTTTCCATTTCCGCTAGCGGTGCAGGCGCCAGCTCGCTAACTGCAGCAGTAGCGGGGATTTCGGCTTGGGCGGCACCGACTGATTCACCTGGCAGCCCCAGGGGAGATGGGCTGGGAAGGGCTTTTTGCAAGGCGGCATCTGCCAATGGTGTGGGAGCCGCTTCCAACGCCTGAAAGGCGGTTTCGGCTGTCGTGGCAGCAGTGGGCAGGGGCGCTGCCGGAGCAGCCGGGGGCAGGCTTTCTTCCTGAACAGGCGCTTGCATGGCAGCTGGCTGGGGAGCCGAAGCCAGCATGGCGGGTTGGAGCGCGGTGGTGAGGAAATCTCCAATCAGGACGATTATCAACAGGAGGCTGGAAAGGGCGGCGCTGACTTGCATGGTGCGTAATGCGAAGAAGGAGAACAGCCCGCCTGGCTTGCGCTGGGGTGTCCCAACCATTTGAGGCGTGAGAGTAAAGGAACGCGGGGCGCGTCTGCTGGGCAGGGAGCGCAGCATGGAACGTGTGTGTTGCATTTCGACAAAGGCAGAGTTGAGTTCTGGACTGCGCTGTAAACGCTGTTCAAAACGTTTTTGCTCGTTGGCTGCCATCTCGCCGTCCAGATACGCTGAAATAAGCTCGTAATCACGCGGGGAGATTTGGGATTTCATCATATACCTTCCCTCCCAAGACGAAAGCGGGCGGGTAAAAGTTCCGTAACAGCGCTCAAACAAGTACGCACGTTCAAGCGGGCGCGTGATAGGCGGCTTTTTAAGGTGCCGATGGCACAGCCTAAAGATTCGCAAGCTTCCTGGTAATCCATACCTTGCACGTCCACGAGGACGAGGGCGGCTTTAAAATCGGGACTGAGGTGGTTGAGGCAGC
Source organism: uncultured Anaerolineaceae bacterium (assembly GCA_964524425.1). Classification (GTDB taxonomy): domain Bacteria; phylum Chloroflexota; class Anaerolineae; order Anaerolineales; family DRKV01; genus JBAXBF01. The sequence continues at coordinate 13,542 of CAZGDA010000066.1, forward strand.
GTTGAATGGCACGCCAGAGTTCGGCACGTTCGGCGGCTTGTTCGGGGGTGTCGGCGCTATCCACCAGCCAGCGCGGGGATTCGATTTCCTGATCGTCGTCGTCCAGGGGTTCGAGGGCAGTAGTAGGGTGGCGTTTACGGCGGCGTAATTCGTCGTAGCACAGGTTGGTGGTAATGCGCAGGAGCCAGGCGCGAAACGAGCCGCCGCGATAGGTATGCAGCTTGTGGTAGGCGGCTAGAAAAGCGTCCTGGGTCACGTCGGCTGCGGCGGCGTCTTCGCCTAACATGCGGTACGCCTGGTTGAACAGCCTGTCCTGGTGAGCTAACACCAGGCGATTGAAGGCGTCCAAATCACCGTGCTGTGCGTCTTTAATCAGCCCTTGTTCGTCCACGTCGTTCGTTACTCCCAGAGATGACGGTTTGCTCTTATCTATTCTAATAAATTATACCAAACTTAAGGCTTTGACAAGCATGCTTGATAGAACCTGATTCCCTTCGGCAGGGGTTCTTCGAACCTGAAAGGTTTCCGAAATTCTTTCAGGGTTGCGCTTCTAAATTTATTATTTTCAATAAGTACCATTCCTAGAGGGTTGAATAATACAGAAACCAGATAGATTGTAATTATTTTCCTTGACATAAGAATTGGAATGCTTTATACTCAAAATGATTTGATAACAAAACTATTTTGTTGTCGTATTATCTGTCAGACGTGAGGAATAAGGATGTCATTAAGTGATTTTGAGCGATTGCGGGTTGCTCACGCGTTTTTCAATTTGACAAGGGCGTATGAAACGCGCATGCGGATGGGCGAACATTACATGGATAACGGGTTTAGCTTGCCAGACCTGGGAGTGGTGATCGTCATCGGGCATAAGGCGCCGCTGACGGCGCGGCAATTGGCTGCCTATATGGATATTTCCCCCGGTACTACTTCTA
>CAZGDA010000067.1:0-14396 GCA_964524425.1 uncultured Anaerolineaceae bacterium
GCGGGCGACCCATTGCGGATTCAACGCCAGCGCGTTGAGGTAAAGCGGCAGAGTCGCCACCAGGGTCTTGCCTTCACCGGTGCGCATTTCGGCAATTGCACCGCGGTGCAGCACCATCCCTCCGACGAGCTGCACGTCATAATGGCGCAACCCCAGCACGCGTTTTCCGGTTTCGCGCACTGCGGCAAAGGCTTCGGGTAAAATGTCGTCCAAAGTTTCGCCCTGCGCCAGGCGCAGGCGAAATTCGACGGTTTTACACCCCAGCGCTTCGTCGCTCAAAGCCTCGTAGTCCGGCTCCAGGTGGTTGATTTTCTCCACTACCTGGGAATGTTTTTCGATTTCCTGTTTGTTTGGGTCGCCGCCAAAGATGCGAACAAATTTATTTAACATAGGCTGCCTGTTGTTACTTGAAATCCGCAAGCCAGCCCCGTGCTGTAAAACGCTACGTTGACGATTTTCTTACATGGTTGGAAAAGGGGCGGCAATCGGGAATATTAATAAAACGAAATTGTATACCCATAGACCTCCGAAGCTTTTTGTAAACTTCGGAAGCCTATGGGTGAGGAACTATATTACTTGACCTGCCAGAATTTAATCGTGCCGTCTTTGCTGCCGCTAGCCAGGACTTTGTCATCCGGCGAGAAAACGATGCTGTTTACGTCCAGCTTGTGCGCTGGAAAAACGACGGAAGGCTTATCCAGGTTTTGCGCCTGAAAAAGTGCCACCGAGCCATTTTCCAACCCCAAAGCCAGCAAATTGCCGTCTTTGGAATAGGCGACACTGGCAATTCCGGCTTCCAGCTCGACCGTTTTCAAAGCCTCGCCGCCAGGCACCTGCCAAACGCGCATGCTTCTGTCCATAGATACCGAAATCAACGTTTCACCGTTGGGAGAGAAAGCAACCCCGGTGATGCGGTCGAGGTGCCCGGTGAAGGAGCCAATTTGTTTGGCTTCCTGAACGAACCAAAGGCGCACGGTCTGATCGCTGCTGCCGGTGGCTAACATGGTGCCGTCGGGAGAATAGGTGAGGCTGGTGATGGCGCCCGTGTGCCCGGTGAAGCCGCGTAACGCTTTACCATCGGCTACGTTCCACACCGCAGCAACGTTTGCCCCGCCGGCGCCGGCGACAAAGGACGTCCCATCCGGTGAGAATGCCACGCTGTAAACCGAGCCTTTCATCGGAAGAGCATATTGGAATGTGCCATCGCTCGCCTGCCAGATCATAGATAGAAAGTCAATCGAACCAGCCGCGACGCGCGTCCCATCTGGTGAAAACGCCACGCTGGTAATGCGGTTGAAATGCCCAGTCAAGTCGCGCAGCAAGGCGCCGTCGCTCGTCTGGCGTAATTGCAGGTCGTTTGCTTCTCCACCGATAGCCAGCGTGCTGCCATCGGGAGAATAAGCCAAAGACTGTACGCCAAAACCGAAATCAAGCGTCTTGGTGTTTGCGCCATCACTTGTCTGCCAGATGCGCGCTGTGCCGTCTAAGGAACGGCTAGCCAGGCTGCTGCCATCGGGAGAGAAGGCGAGGTTAAACACCATTGATTGGTGTCCTTTTAGCGTGTTCAGCAGCGAGCCGTCGCTCACTTTCCAGAGACGGACGACGTTGTCGAAGTAGCCAGCTGCGATTGTTTGTCCATCAGGAGAATAGGCGAGGTTGAAAACGAAGGGCATTTTCACGGCTTCTTTCGCTTTCTGAATTTCATCGAGTTGTTGTTTCTCTTCTTCGCTCGTGTCGGCGCTGGCGGGAATGGGCGTGGGAACGGCGTTCTTCACCTCGGGTAGATTCTCGGTAGAGAGGGACTTAACCGCGGCGCCGTTGTTGACCTGCCAGATTTTAATCAAACCATCGCGAGAGGACGAAGCCAGGGTGGAGTTATCCGGCGAGAAAATGACGTCGGAGACGGCGTCGGCGTGCCCGGTGAGTACCTGAACAGGCTCTTCGCTGCCGACTTTCCATAACAATATTTTGTTATCGGGATATTCCAGGGCGATGGCTGCCAGGCTGCCGTCTGTTGAGAATGCCACCGCATTGACGCGGCTGGTGGTGTAGCCGTCCACGTTTTGCAGCAGACTGCCGTCGCTCACTTTCCAAAAACTGAAAGCCCAGTCGTCAGAGCCGGAAACGAGGGTCTGACCGTCGGGTGAGAAGGCGACGCTGGTAACCGTATCGGTGTGTCCCTTCAACTCACGCAGCATTTTGCCGTCGCTGATTTGATAGAGTTGGATGACGCCGCTCACCATCCCAGCCGCTACCATCTGCCCGTCGGCAGATACAGCCATGCTGTAAGTGGATTGCGCACCTGTGTCAATGAGACGCGGTGTTTCCCAGGTGGTGGTGTCGTAGACGAAAATGCCGGTATACGTACCGATAACCAGGGTTTTACCGGCGGCTATGTACGCCAATCCGTTGATGCGCCCCTGCCCCCATTTGGCGATCTCTTGTGGAGCGCCAGAAGGCGCGGCGGCGGGTTGTTCGGCGGCAGGCGCAGCTTCAGCCGGGGCTGCTTCGGCTGGCGCAGCTGCTGCGGGGGCTGCTTCTGCCGGAGCAACTTCAGCCGGGGCAGTAGTTGGCGCTGTGTCCGCCGCAGGCGCCTTTGCCGGCGCGGCAGATTCACCACCGCCACCGCAGGCGCTTAATATTAAAGTCAATATGGTTAAAATCAAAAAAAGGTTCGAAACTCGCTTTGTCATAGTCTTTATTTGCTCCTGATCCTATGATATATTACAAGAAAATGATTATACCCTAAAAAAATGGAGACGGCTTGAAAATAAACAATTGTTGACATTTTTCTAACGTACAGTTAATATATAGGAAAGAATGGAAATATGCGCTGCTTAGCTCGCCCAGAGAAGATTCACGTTTTTCCCTTGACCTTTTCCATTATATAAGCTAAAATCGCTAGTCTGCAACCTCATCGTTTTGGGGCAGTATAAGATGTTTGATAATTTAACCGAACGCCTGGAATCTGTTTTTGCCCAGCTACGTCGGCACGGCAGCTTGTCTGAAAAAGACGTGGACACAGCCATGCGCGACGTTCGTCTGGCTCTTTTAGACGCGGATGTAAATTACACCGTCGTGAAGGACTTCGTTGCCCGCGTGCGCGAACGCTGCATTGGACACGAAGTCTCTAAGGCGCTTAACCCGGCACAGCAGGTGGTAAAAATTGTCAATGAAGAATTGATTGCCACCCTGGGAGAGGCGGCGCCGTTGAACCTGAGCGGGGCGCGCCCGCGCGTGTTGATGCTGGTTGGCTTGCAGGGGTCAGGGAAAACTACGGCTGCCGGTAAACTGGCGCGCCTGCTGCGCAGCAAGGGCGAGCGCGTTTTGCTTGTGGCAGCCGACCCGTATCGTCCGGCTGCTGTGGCGCAATTGCAAACCCTGGGCAAACAACTCGACGTGCCGGTGCACGCCGAAGCGGGGGTAAAACCTCCCAAGCTGGCAGCCGACGCGGTGGAAAAAGGCGAGAAGGGCGGCTACAGCGTGGTCATTCTGGATACTGCCGGTCGCTCTCAGCTGGACCAGGAATTGATGGACGAGCTGGGTGCCATTAGCGGGCGCGTTCATCCGGTTGAAACCCTGTTGGTGGTTGACTCTATGATCGGTCAGGAAGCGGTTAACATTGCCAAAGGCTTTCGCGACAGCGTGCACCTGACTGGCTTGATCTTAACCAAAATGGACGGCGACGCGCGCGGCGGAGCGGCAATTTCTATCCGCTCTGTTACGGGAGTGCCGATCAAATTCCTTGGCACCGGGGAAAGCCTGGACGCTTTGGAAGTGTATGACCCCAATCGCCTGTCTTCGCGGATTTTAGGCATGGGCGACATCATTGGGTTGATAGAGCGTGCCGAAGCGAACCTGGACCAGGAAGTGGCGCGCAAGCAAGCCGAAAAAATGATGAAGGGGGAATTTACCCTGCAAGATTTTGCCGACCAGTTGCGGCAGATGCGCAAAATGGGTCCCATCGGTAAGCTGCTGGATATGCTGCCCGGCGGGATGGGACAAATGGCGCGCGAGATTAACCCCCAGGACGCAGAACGCCAGCTCAAGATGACCGAAGCCATCATCAACTCGATGACGGTAAAAGAGCGCCTAAATCCCAACCTTTTAAACGCCAGCCGCCGCCGACGCATTGCTGCCGGTTCGGGCACCCAGGTGCAAGACGTCAACCGCCTCATCCATCAATACCTGGATGCGCGCAAGCTGATGAAGACGCTCAAGAAGTCGGGCATGCGCGGTTTGCCGCGTTTGTTTGGTTAACTTAATGAAATGGTAGGAAAGCGAGATTTAAAATCGCAAATTGGTATGGATAAACAGAAGGAGATTATTGTATGGTTCGCATTCGTTTAATTCGCACGGGCGGGAAAAAACAGCCCAGTTATCGCATTGTCGCTATGGACAAAGAAAATCCACGCGACGGGCGCTTTTTAGAAAACCTTGGTCATTACAATCCCCGCACGGAACCGTTCACGTTTTCGGTGCACGAAGACCGCGTGTATGATTGGATGCGGAAAGGCGCCCAGCCGACCGATTCCGTGAAACAGCTTTTCCAGACCGCAGGGGTATTGGAACGCTACGAACGTTTGAAGGCGGGGGAAGACATCGCCAAACTGCTCGAAGAAGCCAGCGCCGCCGAAGCCAAACGTAACACAAACGCCAAAACGCGCCAGAGTTAACTGGATAAGCGCTGCTATGAAAGACCTGGTAGAGTTTATTGTTACTTCCCTGGTAGATAATCCCGACCAGGTGAAGGTGAGCCAGAAACAACATGGCTCTGAAGTGTACTTACAGGTGCAGGTAGCAAAGAACGACATGGGACGCGTAATTGGGAAATCTGGCAGGGTGGCAAACGCTATTCGTATGCTATTAAACGTGGCTGCTGCCCAAAAAGGCAAACGCGTTTCGATGGATATTAAAGAGCCAGAGGAATGACAGAATACCTGGTCATCGGACAAGTAGGCAAAACACATGGCGTGTGGGGTGAAGTGCACGTGCGCGTGCTCACCGATTTCCCCGAGCGCATCAAGCGCGGTGTTATGGTGTATCTTGGGGAAGAACACCGCCCCACGCGTATTCGTAATTGCCGCGGGCACGAGAAGACTTTGTTAATTGCCTTTGAAGGGTACGGCGTTTGCGAAGAAGCAGAAAACCTGCGCGGTGAAATGATCTACGTGCGCGCCGATGACCGCCCTGCACTGGAAGAAGGGGAATATTACCAACACCAGATTATCGGTTTACGCGTCTTCAGTGATGATGCGCAAGCTGGGGCGCCAGCCCTGGGCGTGGTAAGCGACATTCTGGAAACAGGTGCCAACGACGTCCTCGTCATCGAAACAGAAAACGGCAAGGAAGTGTTGCTTCCCATGCTGGAAGACACCATCCTGAACGTGGACCTTTCCGCAGGTGAGTTGAAAGTTCACCTTCTGCCTGGTTTAATCTGACGCGGGTGTAGACGTAAAAGGAAGGCTGAAGTGGCGCAGCAAGCGGCGCAGATCCCGCCTGTGCAGGCGGCTGATGAAACCAGACTTTGTCTGCTCGGCTTTAACCACGTTAAGGGAATAGGTGCGGTGCGCCTGCAAGGGCTGCTGCAAACCTTTGGCAGCCCGGTTGACGCCTGGAATGCAGCGCCAGATTCGCTGCGCCAGGCAGGCTTAAGCCCCAAAATTGTGCAAAATCTCGTAGAAACACGCCACAGGTTAGACCTGGCGCAGCTCTGGCGGCAGATCACCGCTCACGGCATACAGGTGGTTACCTGGGAAGATGAAAGCTACCCGCGCCGACTGGGCGAAATAAACCAGCCGCCGCCCGTTTTATACGTGCGCGGCAGCCTAACCACGCAGGATGAATGGGCGGTTGCCATTGTGGGTACACGCCGTCTGACGGCATACGGACGGCGCGTATGTGAGGAAGTGGCGGCTGCGTTAGCACAGGGCGGGGTAACGGTGATCAGCGGGCTGGCACGCGGGGTGGATTCCATCGCCCATCAAATCGCTTTGCAGGAGGGCGGGCGCACGCTGGCGGTGCTCGGCAGCGGCATTGACCGCATCTACCCGCCCGAACATCGTCATCTGGCGGAGCAAATCTGCGCCCAGGGCGCATTGATCAGCGATTATCCTCCCGGCACCGAGCCGGAGGCGTCCAACTTCCCGCCGCGCAACCGCATCATCTCTGCGTTGGCGTTGGCGGTGGTGGTTGTGGAAGCCGGGGAGACGAGCGGCGCACTGATCACAGCCAGGTTTGCCGCAGAACAGGGGCGCGACGTGTTTGCCGTGCCTGGCAGCATCTTTTCCCCTGCCAGCCAGGGTACCAACCGCCTGATCAGCGATGGGGCTACCCCGCTTTTATCTGCCGCGGACTTGCTGGAGACTCTGCAACTCAACCAGGTGGTGGAATACCGTTCTGCGCGCGCTATCCTGCCTGAGAATGCAATGGAAGCGCAGATTTTAACGCTTTTGGAAAACGAACCTACACACGTGGATGAAATTCATGCGCGCAGCGGCTTGCCCATTGATGAGATTTCTTCCACACTAGTATTAATGGAATTAAAAGGATTGGTACAACAGGTCGGCGGAATGAATTACGTCATTCGCGAAAGTGCCTAGCTTGAAGAGCAATTCCCTGGTATTCCACATGGAGGTAGCTTTGGACGCTTATTGTGTAAAATGTAGAACAAAACGTGAAATGCAAGAACCCCGTCCGGTGTTCACGGCTAAGGGCGTGCCTGCCACGAGCGGCTGCTGCCCGGTGTGCGGGACGACTTTGTTTCGCATGGGCAACACGGAAGCCCACGCCCAGCTTTCCGCAGAGGAGAGGCAACGTGTGCAGGCGGAACGGGCGCGCTCTGGCAAACTGGTGATCGTCGAATCGCCGACAAAGGCGCGCACGGTCGGGCGTTACCTGGGGCAGGGCTACACGGTCAGGGCTTCTGTAGGGCACGTGCGCGATCTGCTGCGTTCGCAGCTTTCCGTGGACGTGGAGCACGACTTTCAGCCCAAGTACCGCGTGCCCAACGAAAAGCGCGCCGTGGTAAAAGAATTAAAGGAACTGGCAAAGAGCGCCGCCGACGTTTACCTGGCAACCGACCCCGACCGCGAAGGAGAAGCGATTGCCTGGCACCTCATTGAGGCTGCCGGTATAGACCCGCAGACCGCCCATCGCGTGGAGTTTCACGAGATCACCAAACCAGCCGTCGAAGCGGCGTTTAATCACCCGCGTGAATTAAACCTCGACTTGATCAATGCGCAGCAGGCGCGCCGTATTCTCGACCGACTGGTCGGGTATAGCCTCAGCCCCTTGCTGTGGCGTAAAGTACGCAGCCGCCTTTCCGCCGGGCGCGTGCAATCGGTCGCCTTGCGTTTGATTGTGGAGCGCGAGCGCGAGATTGACGCCTTCATCCCCGAAGAATACTGGAGCATCGCCGCCGAATTTTACCCCGTCGGAAATAAGAAGGACGTTTTCAGCGCCAACCTGGCGCGCATAGACGAGCAGGAACCTGAACTGAACAAAGAAGACGTCGTGCGCCCCATTTTGGAAGACATGGAGCAGGCGGCTTATCAGGTGAGTAAGATCAAGCGCGGCGAACGCAAACGCAAACCCGCCGCACCCTTCACCACCAGCACCTTGCAGCAAGAAGCCTCGCGGCGGTTGGGTTTTACCGCCAAACGCACCATGGCGCTGGCTCAACAGCTTTACGAAGGCATCGAGATTCAGGAAAACGGGGTGAGCAGCGGCGCAACCGGGTTGATCACCTATATGCGCACCGACTCGGTCAATATTTCCCCCCTGGCGCAGCAGGAAGCGCGCCAGTTTATCTTGGATGAGTACGGCGATAAATATCTGCCCGAGGAAGCGCCGGTGTATAAAACCAAAACCCAACGCGCCCAGGAGGCACACGAAGCCATTCGCCCGACTTCTGCCATGCGCACGCCCAAATCGGTAGAGCCGTTTTTGGAACGCAGCCAGTATCGCCTGTATGAATTGATTTGGAATCGCTTCGTGGCTTCGCAGATGTCTTCTGCCGTTTACAACACCCTGACGGTTGAGATCACGGGTACGAGCGCCGCGCACACGTATCTTTTGCGCACCTCCGGCTCCAGCGTGCGTTTTCCCGGTTTTCTCGTCCTCTACGAGGAGGCGCAGGATGAAGACCGCAAAGCCGCAAGCGACGAGGAGAACGGCGGGGCTTTCAATATCTCCATACCGGCTTCCCTAAGCGAGGGACAAGCCCAGGTTTTGAAACGCATTCTACCGGAACAACACTTCACCCAGCCCCCGCCGCGCTTTACAGACGCCACCCTGGTGCGCACCCTGGAAGAAAACGGCATCGGACGCCCTTCGACCTACGCTCCTATTTTGACCACGCTGCAAAACCGCGGTTACGTCGTGCGTGACAGTAAACGTTTCCTGCCCACCGAAACGGGCATGGTGGTGAACGACCTGCTGCTCGAACATTTCCCCGACGTAATGGACTACCGCTTCACCGCTCAAATGGAAGCCGACCTCGACCACATTGCCACAGGCGAGCGCCTTTGGCAGGACGTGATCGGCGAGTTCTATTCGCCGTTTGCCCAAAAGGTGAAGATCGCCGAAGAAATGATGCCCGAAATGAAGGCGGAGCCTGAGCTAATTGGCAGAGCCTGCCCGGAATGCGGGCACGATCTGGTCATCCGTTACGGTCGCTATGGGAAATTCATCGCCTGTAGCCATTTCCCGGATTGCCGTTACACGGAGGCGTGGCTGGAGAAGATCGGCGTGCAATGCCCCAAGTGCGGCGTGGAAGCTGGCGGGGAGATCGTGCAGCGCAAGACGCGGCGCGGGCGCATTTTTTACGGCTGCTCAAGGTACCCTGAGTGTGATTTCACTTCGTGGAAATTGCCCATTCCCAAGCCGTGTCCCGCCTGTGGTGGTTTATTGGTTGTCGCCAACAAGCGCCAGGCGCAGTGCATAGCCTGTGAGACCAGCTTTGCCCTGGAAGAAGTCAGCCAGGAGGCGCCAGAGCCGGCAATGGCTTGAAGTCCGCTACCCGGGTAGGTTTTTCCTTTATCAGGGATAGATAAAAGACCTGGCAGGTTTTCTGTAACCTGCCAGGTCTGTGTTACTCGTCCCATTCCCCAGGCTCGTGAACGCTGCGTTGCCGTGGGGTGTCGTTTTCTGCGCGGCTTAGCGTGTAATCGGGATAAAGGTGCTGGGAGCGTGCGAAGCGAAGCGGGCGTCGCTCATGATCAGCGTTTTATCGTTGGCGTTCGTGTTGGCTAAGACGATTTCCGTCTGGCGTTTCAAGCCGCCCTGGTATGCGGCTTCCCCGCGATAAGCGCTCCAGCCTTCCATGTTGAAAGCCAGCGTGCCGTAAGCGATGATCCACTCGCCGTTGTAGACGCGCGAGATGTGAATGTGATTGCCGGTGGCGCGCCCGCCCTCACACGAGGGGTGTCCGATATAATCACCCACGCCCAGCCGTGCCCCAGCCGCGACGCGTTCTTTTGTGGCGACGTGGAAGTAATAAATTACCCAGCCGGTGCGTTCATCTCCGTCGCCGTCCAGGTCGAGCGCCACCAGACCGTTTTCCGAGCGCGTTACCACACCTGGGGCAACCGCAGTTGCCCATTCGTATGAGGTCTGGCAGCCAAACACCAGGGAAGGCGGGGCAAAGTCCAGGGCTGCCCAGGGCTGTCCTGAATCTCCCCAGGCGGTGTGCGGACCGCCGGTCAACGCCCACACCTTGCCAGGCTCAAAAGGCAGGTGCAGGTCTGGTTGACGCAGGTCGGCGGGGATGTGTGGAACGTCGTTTGCCCATGCGTCTCCAAACAGGTGGGCATACGTGGCGGCGAAGCCGTCCGCGGCGATGGCTGCCTGGTAGGCGTCCTGCGGCAGCAATTGGAAAAAGAGACTCTGCAAGGCGACCGAGGCGGCGTTTTGGCGCGGGTCTAACGCCAAAACGTTTCCAGCGGCATCTTGTGCAACAGCCGGGCTGCCAGCCCGCCAGCTATAATAACCGTTGTTGAGGGTGTGTGAAATGAGCATGACCTGGTTGTAGAGGTGTTTGTGGCGCGGATTCTGGTATCCCATTGGGAAATCCAGGTCTTGCTGGGAAGGCTCGGCTTTCGTCAGCGCGCCGGATTGGTATTCCAGCAGCGCCAGCAACAGGCGCGGGCTGACGTGATAATCGCGCACCGCCATCAATACGATCTCGCAGCCGCTGTGATTGGAATTTCCGCTAAAACCAGTGTAATTCTTCAGCCAGCCGGGCTGGCTGTTGACGAATTCGGCTACGTCAAAACCTACCTGGGCGGGACCGTTGACGAACAGGCTGTCGGGCAGGATGGACGGCAATTGTCCGTCCTGAGGCAGGTCGTGATTGGGCACGCGCAGGGTCGTACCGGGCGGCAAGGTGGTCATTTCCGTTGATAACGCCGGGTTGACCACGCGCAGCTCGCTCACGGAGGAGTTGAAGCGCATTGCCAGGCTCGTCAGGGTGTCTCCCGGTTGAACGTTGTAGTCCAGATAGGTTTCTGCTTTGCTGCCGCGATGGGCAGGGGAGCCTACAGGTTTGGGGATGTCTAACTCTGCCCTGGGTTTGTCAATCCGGCTGGCAAGAGCGGGGTGTTCCATTGAAGTTGTGTGCGCCGCGTTAGTTGTGAACTCGTTTTGCATCGCTTTGGTATTTGCCGCTGGACATATCAGCGCGGCAAGCAGGGCAAGAAAAACCACACCTCGCCCGAGCAATGGAGTTTTCGGAAAGAAATTGATGGTTTTCATTTTCTGGTCTCTTTACTTGCTCGCCAACGCGGTTTGCAATTATCCAAATTTTACAACCATTTTTGTATTTGGTCAATAGTACAAAGGTACACACCCTATAATAGCGGAAAGGAGTGGAGAGCAAATACGTGCCAAGCAAAGCAAGGATGAGAGGGGAGCTATACTTCTTCTGCGATGTTGATGGTATTATACATCCTTTTTGTTTTGGTTAACATTAAGGATAGATGATGAATATTTATAATTTTATGATAAAAATATTACTGAGGACCATCCAAATTGTTGTTTGTGCTTGCTGAAAAAGCGGTGTTACAATTAATTTTGCCGTGTCTTTTCTGTGTTGACATTGTTGGTGCAATTTTGTATAATAAATGAAAATGCGTGCCTTTATACCAGGCTTGAGAACGTCCCTGGTGTTAGGCTTTAATACCTGCCCCTTACATGCCAATTATAATCTCTCATAGCTAAATAGCGTATCTATTTTCTGCCGCCCTCGTTTTTTGCGTCTTTCCACGCGACAGAAGCATGTGGTGGGGAGAGTACGCATCAGGAGGCTGCATATGAAAGCGTGTAATGTTCTGGTGGTTCCAAAGACCATTCTTGTCGGTCTCGTCCTGGTCTGTGCGTTTGCAGGGCTGCCTGCTCCCAGCCATGCTGCCGCCCTGCCTGGTGCGGGCGAAGACCCCGACCCCACTCCGCAGCCAATAGATGAAACCGTTTTGGATGCTCTTTTCCCAATCACATTAGGCGAAACACAATCTGATACCGCTGCGCTGCCAGCCGCCTCGGTGGAGCACATTCAGGAGGCAGGCACTCCCGGATATATCTCCGCGGGCGGGTATCATACCTGCCTGATTACCAGCAGCGGCAGAATCAAATGCTGGGGGAGGAATAACTTCGGTCAACTGGGCGATAATACGCTGGACAATCGCTCTATGCCGGTGGATGTGCAAGATTCGGCTACGATTGCAAGCATCATCACGGCTGGTAATTCGCATACCTGCATCATAGGTAGCGCAGGTTTCCCCTATTGCTGGGGTTATAACGGTTATGGTCAACTGGGCATAGACCTGGGCGCCTATTTCAGCGCCACGCCGGTAGGCGTGAATGGATTATTCAACGATGTTTATACCATAAAAGCAGGTGGTTATCATTCCTGTGCGCGCATGGACGATCATGGAGTCAAGTGCTGGGGATGGAATAATTACGGTCAGTTGGGAGATAATTCCGCCACCACCAGCTACATCGCCCACGACGTGGATGGTTTGACCAGCGGCGTGGACTGGATTGCGCTTGGGGAAAATCATTCCTGTGCGTTGTTGAGCGGGGGTTCGGTCAAGTGCTGGGGGCGCAACGCCCACGGTCAACTCGGCGACGGGACGCTTCAATCCCGCGTGACGCCGGTGCAGGTGAGCGGGTTGACCAGCGGTGTGGCTTGGATTGCAGCCGGCGCTTATCATACCTGCGCTTATATGGTAAATGGTACAGTAAGGTGTTGGGGTTTCAACGCCTCTGGTCAACTGGGTGACGGCACAACGACAAACCGCCGCACGCCGGTTCAGGTGAGCGGATTAAGCAATACATGTGACATAACTGCCGGCAGGCAGCATACCTGTGTAGAGACATGTTCGGGGACAGGGGTTAAATGCTGGGGGTCTAATACCTACGGTCAACTGGGAGACGGCACGACCACCAACCGCCCGCTGCCGGTCAACGTGAGTGGTTTAGAAAATGGCGTGTTGTATCTTTCCGCCGGGAATGAACATACCTGTGCAATAACGAACAGCGGTGAGACGAAGTGCTGGGGGCTTAACGCCTATGGTCAACTGGGCGACGGCACGTACGTGGATAAACACTCACCGGCGAGCGTGGTTGGCTTTGCCGCGCCCCTTTCACCCACACCGCAGTATCCGAACAACACGATTTACTCCACCGCACCCATCTTCCGCTGGACGCAAGTGGCTGGCGCCACGGTTTACAACCTCTACGTCTACACGTCTACGAACGTAAAGGTCTTCTCCATGCCGGTTACCCCCACCTGTGACGGGACAGTCTGCCGCTACACTCCCCCTTTCAGCCTGGGTCTTGGCGCGCACAAGTGGGCTGTCAAAGCCAAGAACGACTACGCCTCCAGCGCCACCAGCAATTGGCTCAATTTCACCGTCTCCGTCCCGCAACCACCCGTGCTTCAAAATCCCGCGGGCACGATCACGACCGGGAATCCCAGTTTCACCTGGAATAAATCCGTGGGGGCGACGAAATACAACCTGTACGTCTATACCGCCGCCAACGTTAAAATTTTCGGCGCTCCGGTAACCCCGACTTGCGGCACGATCACCTGCCTCTACACTTCTTCCCTGGGCATGGCGAGCGGCAATTACAAGTGGGCAGTGAAAGCCGGCAACGATAACGGCTTCTCCGCCACCAGTGACTGGTGGAATTTTAATGTGCAATAATCGTGAAAGGCAGGTCTGAAAGAATGCAGACCTGCCAGATTGGGTTGTTTAATAGATAAAGAGAGTTACGGCGGGTGTTCATTCCCTGCCGTCGTGAAACATCCGCAGATTTGCAAGGAGGACATGATGGGAAAACACAACAAGTTCACGCCCGGTTTTGTAATGTACCTGTTTATCGTCGTGTTGTGGGCGATCGCCTGGACGCCCGCTCAGGCAGCCGCCTTGCCCGGTGCGGGCGACGATCCTCCACCCACTCCCCTGCCTCAGGACGAACAGGGGCAGCCCGTTGAACCCCTCCCCCAGCCCGTCGCTCCGGAAGGAAATTCACAGGTAGGCGCCGTCCCCGCTCCCGCCCCTGACGAAGCGCTGTTGCTGGACCTGGCGGGCGGTTTCCCAGAGGCGGTGGGCGCCGGTGAAATATCTATCGGCAACAGCCACGCCTGCTTACGCACCGCCGCAGGTGGGGTGAAATGCTGGGGCTGGAACAACTACGGTCAACTGGGCGACAACACCACCACGGAAAGACACAGCCCCGTGGATGTGGTCGGTTTGGGCAGCGGGGTGAGCGCCATCGCCGCTGGGGCGTATCACACCTGCGCATTGATGACCGCCACCGGCGGCGTGAAATGCTGGGGACAGAATAGCACTGGTCAACTGGGCGACAACACCACCACGGAAAGGCACACCCCCGTAGACGTGGACGGTTTGAACAGCGGGGTGATCGGCATATCGGCGGGCAACGCCCACACCTGCGCCGTGTTGAGCAGCGGCGCGATCAAATGCTGGGGCTTTAACGGCAGAGGGCAACTGGGTAACGGCACGACAACGAACAGCCTTTTGCCGGTGAGCGTGTTGATTACCCCCGGCGGAGCGGAACTCAGCGGCGGGCTGGCGGTCGCCGCGGGCGCTTACCACACCTGTGCCTACACCAGTTTCTGGGCAATCAAATGCTGGGGCTGGAACGGCAACGGTCAGCTGGGCGACGGCACGAAAATAAACCGCTCCACACCGATCAACGTGGACGGTTTGAGCAGCAACGCCAACGCCGTGGACGCCGGCGAATATCACTCCTGCGCGGTTACCAGCACGGGGGGAGCGAAGTGCTGGGGCAGCAATTCCATGGGGAAGCTCGGCGACGGCACGACCGGCTCTCAGCTCCACACCCGTATGGTTGTGATCGTCTTATCC
>CAZGDA010000068.1:0-14383 GCA_964524425.1 uncultured Anaerolineaceae bacterium
ATCCCGAGATACTGCACAAACCCCACGCGCAGCGCGTTGACCCGCCGCGTAAAAAACCCCACCGCCAGAATGTGCAGCGTCCAAAACAAAGTACCTGCCAGGACGATCAAGTCGCCTTTTTCCAGGCTCAGGTTTTCTGCTGCGCTGAGCAAATACAAACCAAGCGCCGCCAACAGAGATGCCGCCCAAGCCGTCCAGTGCAGGCGGCGGTGATTTAACTCCAATTTCGAGAGCGGTAAAAACTGCGCCAGCGCAAGCAGTATCGGCACGAGCACAACGTATAAACCCGTAATAAACCCCGCTTTCCCGGAAGTGGTATATCGCAAGCCCAACTGCTGGAAATTTGCCCCGAAGCACACGAAAATTCCGCACACTGCTCCACCCAGCCATTCCTGGCGAGTGAAACCCTGGTGGAGCTTAATACCCCGCCCGCGTGAAATTCCATATACCACCCCCACTCCAACCAGAAAACGCAACCCGTTATAGAGCATGACCCCCAGCATGTCTGCGGCGATGCGTTGCGCTGGAAAAGAAGTCCCCCAAATCAACGCCACCAATAACAGAGTAAGGTCAGCGCGCAGACGGTCATGTTTTCCTGTGCTCACTGGTGTATTGTACCATAGAACTGGGATGTATTGCGGATTCCTTCCAAGAATCGTTCAATTAGCGAGCTTTTTTTCTGGCAAGTTTCCATTACTGGTTAAAACTGCGCGCAACGATTTCCGCCCTGCGGGGTTAATCGCATTGGAAACGTTTACACGATTCATCAAATTTGGCTCGGTTTCTATGGTAAAATCATCACCATACAAACAAACGCTGCGCTGACAGCGAAAAAGACTTTTTTAGAAGGAGAAATTTGCATGGCTAACAACAATAAGGTTCGAGTTGCGATCGTCGGGGTTGGCAACTGCGCCTCATCTTTGATTCAAGGCGTCCAATATTACCAAGACGCCGCCGATACGGACCGTATTCCGGGGTTGATGCACGTTAATCTCGGCGGCTACCACGTCCGCGACATTGAATTTACTGCCGCCTTCGACGTGGTGGACACCAAAGTCGGCAAAGACCTTTCTGAGGCGATCTTTGCCTATCCCAACAACACCTACAAATTCAGCGACGTTCCGCGCCTGAACGTCCCCGTCCATCGCGGTATGACCCACGATGGCTTAGGCAAATATCTTTCTCAAATCTTGAAAAAGGCGCCCGGGCCCACCGCAGACATCGTTGGCATACTTAAAGAAACCAAGACCGACGTTGTTGTCAGCTACCTGCCCGTCGGCTCGGAAATGGCGACCAAATGGTACGTGGAACAAGTGCTGGAAGCCGGCTGCGCTTTCATCAACTGCATCCCTGTTTTCATCGCCAGCAGCGAATATTGGGCAGAGCGTTTCCGCCAGCGCGGCTTGCCTATCATCGGCGACGACATCAAAAGCCAGGTCGGCGCCACCATCCTGCACCGTGTTCTCACCAGCCTGTTTGTTGACCGCGGTGTGCGCCTCGACCGCACCTACCAACTCAATTTCGGCGGCAACACCGACTTCATGAACATGCTCGAACGCGAACGCCTGGAATCCAAGAAAATCTCCAAAACCGGCGCGGTTACCAGTATGCTGCCTTACGAACTTCCCCACGACAACGTCCACGTCGGACCCAGCGACTACGTGCCTTGGCTCACAGACCGCAAGTGGTGCTACATCCGCATGGAAGGCACGACCTTCGGCAACGTTCCCCTGCAGTGCGAAGCCAAGCTGGAAGTGTGGGATTCACCCAACTCTGCCGGCGTCGTCATAGACGCCATCCGCTGCCTGAAACTCGCCCTCGACCGTGGTTTGAGCGGTCCCATCCTGCCTCCCTCCTCCTACTTTATGAAAACCCCGCCGCACCAATACAAGGATGAAGTCGCCCGCGAACTGACCGAAGCCTTCATTCGCGGCGAACAGGCTTAACCTTTGTGTATGACTATAAAAACCTGGCAGAGTCTTCTGCCAGGTTTTTTTGTTCAAAAGTGCTTCTCCAGGAACAACGCCTCATCCGTCAAACCGTGCGCCTTATAAAAATGGATGGCGGTGTGATTATCCAGCATGGTGGTAACCGAAACCTCGGCGCAACCGCGCTGTTCCAGCCGCTCCAGCAAATTTTTTAGTAAGGCGCTGCCCAAGCCCATATTGCGCATCCCCTCGCTGACGACAAATTCTTCTATCAGCGCTGAATCTGCTGCGTGATACAGATTCGGACGTACGGAATAACTCAACAGCCCCACCACGTGCTTGCCCTGTTGAGCCAGCAGGATCTCGTTGCCCGGCGTCGCCAGGTAATCCTTCACCGTTTGCTCACGAATGGGGCTTTCCTCGCCGCCCGTCGCCGCCAGTTCCCGAATCAAATGCACTACAATCGCAGCATCTTCTACACCCGCCTTGCGAATTAAAATACTCATACCTGTGCCTTCAGTCTTCAGCGAATACGATAATTTCATCATCCGCCGCAAAACACACCGTCTGCGACTTCACCGGGTTCAGCTTCACTCCGTACGCCTTATCGGAGTCGTAGGCGTGCGCGTTGATACGATAACCTATTGCAGTTTGCCCCTGCCGCCGCGCCGCCTCAACCACGCTGTAAAAATTGACGGCTTCGCCAAGCTGAACGTAATTGCCGGCTGGTTTCAAGTATATTTCCGCTCCTTCGGGGTCGAAAATATCTTCAAACACCGCACGCAAACGTTTCTCCTCGGCAATCTGCGCCATCAGCAGGCTGATGAGCCGATTGCTGACCACAAAATCATCTGCACGCGTAACCGCCGCCAGGCGCTGGTTGCGCACGTCCATCATCTCACTCACAATCGAGAAGGAAAGCTGGTTGCGATCGGCGATGTCGCGTAGATGCAGCAAAGTGATCAACGTCAACGAGTCGGCGTTTTGCACGTCCAGTTCGTCCGCATACGCCAGCAAGATCACCGCATCCACCTGCTGAAAATCCAATCCATCCAGGGTACGCCGGTCGGTGATCTCCCCCGGTTGATATGTACAAGTCAAATGCGTGAGGTTCTCACGCACCTGCTCCAGTAGTTCTCCGCCATCCGCCGCCTTAGCCACTACCTTCACCGTTGAGCCGGGCGGCACGTAAGCGTCCAGTTCACGAATTATGGAAAGCGCGCGCCAGTTCCAGCCCAGAATGAGGACGTTTTCCGGCTTTACCGCCTTGGGCAAGGGTTGTGCTATCAGGCTGCTTTGGACGTGCGCGTCTGCCTGGTTCGCTAGCGTTATCGTGTCGTCGTCCTCGGAAAT
This sequence comes from uncultured Anaerolineaceae bacterium, assembly GCA_964524425.1. Taxonomy (GTDB): domain Bacteria; phylum Chloroflexota; class Anaerolineae; order Anaerolineales; family DRKV01; genus JBAXBF01. The sequence goes on from CAZGDA010000068.1 coordinate 3,282, forward strand.
AGCAATCACCTGTGTGGCGGCGCTCAGGCGGCTATCCATCGCCGGGTTGAGTTTGACAACGCCGTCTTCAACAAGTCCAATCAAAGCCGAGTTCTCATACGCCAGCAGCGCCTCGCCGTAAGTCTTGCCGGTCAACCCAGGCTCACTCTTAAAATAGATTTCATCTCCACCGAAGTCCATCAACTCGGTGTACACAGTGGAAAGACCAGACTGGCGGCAGGTCTGGGCGACGATGCGCGCCACGATGTTGCCCAGTAAAATCAATTCCACTTCGTTTCCGGCGATCATACGCGCCACTTCCATATTCTCCGGTTTGCGAATTTGCGCCACAATGTGATACGCCTCCGGTTTGCGGTTGGGATGGCGGGTAATCGCCAGCATAGTCTTGATTACACTCGAATCGGGGTCTTCCACCTCCGGCGAGAGAATGATAATCGCCTCCGCGTCGTTGAGATTGACAATTTCCAGGTCGGTGATTTCCATTGGGTTGCCGCGCCGGCACACAACCCGCAGCCTGCCCAGGTTTTCTACCTTGCTGCGGATTTCTTCCTCCATGTCCGTCTTCTCATACTCGCCCATGACCACCACGCACGGCTTGGCGACGTTCTCGTTGGCAATGGCTAATTCGGCGAGGATAGTAAATACCTGCTCCGACCAACCCAGGATCACAGTATGCCCTTTCTCAATCACCCGCGAGCGCCCCTTGCGCAATTCTTCCAGCTTGGCGTCCACTCCCGCCGAAAGGATACCGATCAGCGTGCTGATGACGAAAACCCCTCCCAGGGTAACGAACAACATACTCAGTAAATACACCCACGAGCCTTCGTCTCCGCCCATCGTGCCTGCGTCCAGAGTGCGCATCAAACTCATCCATACCAATTGAACAAAACCCACTCCTTCCGGTGCAGATTGTGTTGCCGCCACGAACACCGCCACGACCAGAATCAGCGCCGCCGAAAGCACTGCCAAACCGCCGATCAGGGCTGGTGTGCCCTTTGCCATGTAATTATCAAACGCATAGCGCATGCGGTCCATGCTGGTTATCTGATACGGCTGGTATCGCGCCTGTCGTCCCCCTTGTGGCAGGGTTGACGTGTCTGCTTTTTCATGAAAAGGAATTTTGGGGTTGGTTTCGTTCTCGTTGGACATACCTGTTCACTCCTTGATAAAAAAACCGCAATAACCATCCTACAGATTTTTATATTTTACCCGATTCTGCACAAAAAAGAAGCGCATACCATAAACCTGGGTAGTTTTACCGCCGCACGTTGGACTGCACGTCAATCAAAATCAGTGGGCAAATCCTGGTTGTGATAATGCTCAAAGAAGCGTACGATCTGCGCCGGCGTGACGCGTGCGATGGATAATTCTGGCAGCGCGTCAGCCGCGAAAAAGCCAATCTCGCTCGTCTCCATACTGACGGTGGACGTCCCGCCCGTCAACTGGCACAGAATAAACAGCTTATACACGTGGTAGGGGCGCGGCGGGTAATGCCCGTGTTTGCTGCGATCATACACTGCCAGTATTTTTTGTGCTTTGGCTTCGTAACCAGATTCTTCCCACACTTCGCGCTCCACTGCCTGGCGCGGCGTCTCGTTCACGTCCGCCCAGCCGCCGGGCAGCGACCACCTGCCATCGCTGCGCTCGCGCACCAATAAAATCTGCTCACCGCGAAAGACGACCCCGCGCACGTCTACCTTCGGCGTGGCGTACCCGCTTTGCGCGGCAAATAAATCCAGCACGTAGTCCTTTGCCGTTTGCGAATAACACGCCGCAATTTCGGCAGCGATATCGCGCACCTGCTCGTAACGCTGAATGTCAAAAGGATTTTCCGCGTAAGTCAAACCGTTTTGCGCAATTGCCTGCAACGCCTTCGTCCATTCCAACCATTTTGGTTCCATGTCCTTGCTATCCTTCCTTTACGTTGGCGTTCCTGCGCCAAACGCGGTTAATCTTACCACACACAACTACAACTCTTTGAATTATGATATACTTTTCTCAATATAAAGCTTAATAGTAATTAAGGAATTCGTATGCTTCTTCTTTCCGTAGGTATGCCCCGCGCCGGTTCGGGGTGGTATTACAATCTCAATCACGACTTGCTGGTGGCAGGCGGAGGGCAGGACGCCCGCGCCGTTCGTCGCCAATATCACCTCACCTCCATCCTCACTGAGGTCAATTGCAACATCGGCGCGCTGACCCCCTGGCGTCTGCTGCCGGTGATGCTGCCCGCCTTGCAGGGAAAATCTTACACCATCAAAGCGCACTGCGCCCCCACACCCCTGGCGCGTGCCTTAATCAAGCGCGGCTGGCTGCGCGCCACCTACATTTATCGCGACCCGCGCGACGCCATGCTCTCCTCGTTTGAAAACGGGCAGCGCGCCCTGCAAAACGGGCGCCAGAACGCCTTCTCTCACCTGACCACATTTGAAAAGACGCTGGATTTCATGCGCGAATACGTGCACATCTGGCAAGACTGGATGGCTTTGCCGCAGGTGCTGCACGCCCGTTACGAAGACCTGCTCACAGATTACGATAACGAAGTTCAGCGCCTGTTACGATTCCTGCAACTGGAGTCCACCTCCGCTGTCCAGCAAATCGTTGAGCAATACCGCCCTGCCAAAGTGCAAAACTCCGAGCAGCAGGGCTTGCATTTTCGCAAGGGGAAAATTGGGCGTTTCCGCCAGGTTTATAACACCGAACAAATCGAAGCCTGCCAGCGCGCCTTCGCCGCCGAATTGGAGCGCATGGGATACCCGTTGTAACATCCACAGCCCGACGCGGGCGAAATTTCTCTACCTAAGAAACGCAGCCCCGACCGGCGGTCGGGGCCACTGTCAAGGAGGTTCAGCAGAAATCGCCCTGCTCACTTCATCTCGCTTTGCGCTTTTTAATGGCTAAAATACCCGCATTCCCTCACATCAAAATGGGATAGGTTTGCTCTCATTCATTCACACGTGCACCCCGTTCTCGTACAAAACCCCGTCCAACACCTCGATCACGCGCGGGATGCGCTTTGCCAGTTCCTTATCGTGCGTAACCATGATGAAGGTTTTACCCTGTGCCACCAGCCCCTCAAAAATCGTGTACACCATGTCGGCGGTTTTACTATCCAGGTTGCCGGTTGGCTCATCGCCCAGCAGCAGGGGCGGATCGTTTGCCAACGAACGGGCGATGGCAGCGCGTTGCTGCTGCCCGCCGGAAAGCGTACTCGGCAGCTTGTGTGCCTGGTCCGCCACCCCCATCTGATCTAGCAATTGCATGGCGCGCTCGTAACGCTGGCGCGGCGTCCACTTGCGGCAGAAATCCATCGGTAAAATGACATTTTCAATCACCGTCAGCGTCGGCAGCAGTTGAAAAAACTGGAAAATCACCCCGATGTGATTACCGCGAAAGCGCGCCAGCTTGTTCTCACTCAGCACGTTTAACGATTGCCCTACGACCCGCACATCACCGCTGGTGGGGCGGTCTATCCCCGTGATCATGTTGATTAATGTGGATTTTCCCGACCCGGAAGGTCCGCGCACGCCCACGAATTCCCCCTGTCCAACCGTCAGGTCAATGTTTTTCAACACGTGGATAACGCCATAAGGACCCTGAAAGTCCTTGATAATGCCTTCCAGACGTACCAAAGCCTGTCCGTCGTTGACTTTTCCATTCCCATTGTTTTTCATAATAAAACACTCCAAAGTATTACTCGTAGCTGATCGCCTCTCGCACGGTAATGCGCATGGCGTTCTGTGCCGGCATCAGGCTGGCAATCACTGCGATCACGGATACCATCCCAAACCAGGCTAACAAGCCCGGGTAGGAATACGCAAACATCAGCGGGTTATTCATAAACGCCAGCCCTATTTGATAACTCACCGCTCTCCCCAGCGGCACCGCCAAAATCCCCGCGAACACCCAGCTTATCCAACCGACGATACACGCTTCCGTGATGGTAATTTGCAACAAATCCCCGCTGGAAGCCCCCACCGCACGCATCACTCCGATCTCGCGCGTGCGTTCCAGCACGTTGATACCCATTGTGCTGGTCAGGCTGATACCACCCACCAGCGCCAGCAGCATGGAGATGGTCGTCAACACCTGCGTTAAAATGCCGATGCGTTGTTCCAGTAAGTAGAGCATCTCCATTGCCGTCTGGATATCGCGAACCGCATATCCCTCGTGGTTAAGCTGCTTGTCTAGCATCTCAGCCATGTGCGTGAGATACGTCTCGTCCTTGTTGTGCGTTACAATTTGCAGGGTATCCACCATCCCGATGGTTTTCGTTGCGTTGGCGAAGGCTTCGTAGTTGACGTAAATTAAGGGCGTCTGTCCCACACCCACGATTCCAGGCGCCATACCCACAATCCGCCAGCTCGTCTCGCGTTGGTTATACTTCAAGACGATCTCCCCGCCCAGATGCAAATCCGGGTTACGGTCAAGCACGTATTTATTCACCACCACAGCGCGGTCGTCCAGTTCATCCAGCCAGCGCCCTTCTTCCATGTCTGGTTTCAACAGGGGTGTGCCAGCCGGTGCAGCGATGACGTTAATTGGATCGCTCTCACTGCCATCCGCGCGCCCACGCGGGATAGAAAGTTGGCGCCAACCCTCCACCCGCTCAATCTCGGGCAGGGCTTCAACAATCGGCTGCACTACGCGGATGTTATACGGGCGGCTGAAACTGACGCTCAAATCGTAGCGCGTAAACTGATTGTGCAAGGTGTGCGCCGTATATAACAACGAAGAACGCAGGCAAAACATGGCGATGAAAATCCCCCCACCCATCGAAAGCGTAACCAGGGTAAGACCCAGGCGCCACTTCTTGCGAAACGTGTTGCGCAGCGAAAGCATCACCGGGCTTGCCAGCCCGCGCAGCGCACCCAGAAACTGGTCAAGCAAGCCGGGTTTGCCTGCCCCATCCAAGCCATACGGACTGATGGCTTCGCGCACCGTCAGGAACAACGTGCTGGAAAGGATCGGTTTAAGTGACGCTAAAATCGCCACCAGGTAAGCAATTGCCGCTTCCGCCAGAAACACCCACGCCGGCACGTACGTTTCGAGAATGTCGTAATTAATCATTCCGGCGACGAACTTGCACAATTCGCGGCTGACGAGAAAAGACAAAGGCACAGCCATCACCATCGCCAGCGTCCCCATAAGCGCGGCAAAGGCAAAATAAACCGTCATCACCTGGTTCAACTGTCCGCCGACGATGCGCATGATCCCAATTTGCTTGATCTCGTGGGCGATCAACGCGTCCATTGTGTTCGCCACCATGATTCCGCTGATCCCCACCAGCAGCAACCCGACGATGTGTAGAATCAGCACCATCGTCTTAAAATTCGTCTCGATGATTGGGCGTCCCGGGTATTGAGGAACGGATACGGAGGACACCATCCAGCCGTCCAGTTCAATGCGCTTACGCAAACGCTCAGTAATATCGTCCACGTAATCTTTATTCGTATCATCCCCGCGCACGCGTACGAACAGTTTGTTGAAACGGCGCGGCTCTTCCAGCCAGTTCAAAGTGTCAAATGAGATGTACCCGGCGATGTTTCCAGTCAATTCACCGGGATACACGGTTACGTCTTTGACCACGCCCACCACGGGCATTTCGCGCTGCAAACCATTCATCGTCTCCACCAACAGCGAATCGCCCATATCTACACCGGTGATTTTCATCGAAGAGCGTTCTAACACCATTTGATATTTCGCCGGTGGCCAGACACCCCGTTCCAGGTGAGCGTAGTTCAGACGAATGTCGTCGAAATCGTCAATGGCGTATAAATTCAAGGTACGCCATTCTTCCACCGTGCTGCCGCGCGCCTTGGAAGGCGGCAGCAAGACGCGTAGTTCCACCGTGCGCACTGCGTCTGCTTCTGCAACGCTGGGAAAACGCCGCACGTGCTTCACCAGCCCGTCGTCAAAACCACCCGCCAGGCGCATGGAGGCGCTCGCCGATTTGGCGGCTTGGAATTGATCTTCAATATTGCGCAATAAGATCACCCGTTCTGCCATCACCGTCCCCAGGGCAAAAACACCTACGGTAATGGATAGCACAGCCAGTCCCAAACGCGCTTTGTTGTACCAAAAATCGTTAATCACCTTGTGCCAGCGCGGACTGATCAGGGTATCCCAGAGCATAAAGTGAACAGGCTTTAAGAATTTTGAAAACATACGTCAACTCCCAGCGGAAGGCGTTTGCTCTTCAGATGAAGAGGACAAGGCAGAAGGCGATGGCTCTGCCAGAATGCCGTGCAAAACCATATCCGTAAAATAAACGGCGGCGTTCTCGCGGAATTCTGGCGGAGCAACCGAGACAATTAATTTTTCTGTCATATAGTAAGAGAACAACAATCCAATAACATAACGGATGACGATCAGCAAAGGCAAATCACGGAATTGTGCTTTTGTGCTCAAACGCTGCGCAATTTTCACACCTTGCGGAAAGGCGCGCGTGAATATCTCGCGAATGTGCTTGCCGTTAAACTCCACCACTTCAATGAACATTAAATTCAAAAACCCCGGGTTATCATCTATTGTATGGATAATACTGTCGAGCGCGTCCCGAATAAACTCCTCCAACGGCTTGTCTGCGCTTGCCAACATGGCGGGCAAAAACTGGTTATAGGGGTGGTAATCCAGGAAAACCTGGTGGAAGATTTCTTCCTTGCTGGCAAAATGATTGTAGATACCGCCTAAGGCGATCCCTGCCGTTTGGGCAATCTGGCGCATAGAAGTGCCATGATACCCTTGGGATGTGAAAAGCTCATAAGCGGCTTGCAGAATTTCCTGGGCAGTACGTTCTCCCTTGGGAACAGGGGATTCTTTTGTCATTGGTTGCTCCTCATAAAAAACGAACGTTCATTCATATTTATTATACCTACCCCGACTCAAAAACTCAAGCCTTTTTAAACTCTCCTTTCCATCCATCGTACAAATGAAAACCATCAACATTTACCCAAATCTGTTGATTCTGGTTCAAGATTGGTTTATAATTAATTTATTAATACATTATGAGCAGCCTTGGCTGCCTATATTTGCATATTTTTTCTTATCGTTTAAACAGGAGGTGATGCTTACCTGCTTTGCTAACCTTGTTTCGTGTCCGCCCTTTTTGTCGTATATCCGTGTTCTTTGTGAATTGCAAATAAGGAGATCAAGCAATGAATGCTTTAGTAATTCTCATCATTGGTATCGTCGCTATCGTCGTCGGCTACTTTATCTACGCCAAGTCCATTGATCGCGCTGTTTTCAGTCCCGATGATAAGAAAGCAACCCCCGCAAAAATGTATATGGATGGTGTGGACTTCACTCCCGCTAACCGTAACGTTTTGTTTGGTTATCAGTTCAAATCCATCGCTGCTCTAGGACCCATCGTCGGTCCCATTGTAGCCGTCCAGTGGGGCTGGCTGCCCGCCCTGCTGTGGATCGTCCTCGGTACCTTCTTCATCGGCTGGGTGCAAGATTACAGCAGCATCATCCTCGGCTTGCGTGAAGAGGGACAGTCTTTTGGCGCGTTGAGCTATCGCCTCATTTCACCGCGCTCACGCTCTATCCTCATCACCTTCATTTACTTCTACCTCTTGCTCATTATGGGCGCTTTCGGCGTTCAGGTTGGCTTCAGCTTGTTGACCAACCCCGCCGTGCCTCTCGGCACGATCATCGTCATCCTGGTCGGCTTGCTGGCTGGGCAAATGACATACAAATGGAAGATGGACATCATCATCACTTCCGTTATCACTGTCGTCTTGGCGTTTGTTGGCATCTGGCTCGGTACACAACCTTTTGCCAAGTCTTTGTTCTCCGGCATCATGGCGCTCACTCCTACGGCAGACGGCAAAGGACTGACCAGTCCCACGCTGTTCCTCGCCGTAACGCAAGCGAAGTTCGTCGGTAGCCTCCTCGTTGTCATCATCTGCTATTTTGGCGCCGTATTACCCATCTGGCGCTGGGCGCAACCGATTAACTACGTCGCCTTCTGGATCGTTACGCTGGGTATTATTGGTGGTTTGATTGGTTTACTTATCTGGCGTCCAACGATGGGCGATTTTCCCGCCTACACAAGCTTCGTGCAGCCCGCCGGACCGCTCTGGCCAATGTTGTTTGTAACCATTGCCTGCGGCGCCATCTCTGGTTGGCACAGCCTGGTTTCTTCCTCCGGCACAGCCCGCCAGATTGAAAAAGAAAGCGACGCCGTCTTTGTCGGTGGTGGAGCCATGTTTTTTGAAATGTTCTTCGCCATCATGGCTTTCCTCACTGCCACTGCCGCTTTCGGTAGTTTCAAAGGCTACCAGGACGCCGGCGGCGCTGGCGCAGCCGCCGCTGTCTTTTCCAAGGGCTTGTCGGTCTTTATGAACCAGTGGGGTTTGGACGCCATGCTGGGGCAAGGCTTTGGCACCGCCTACGGTTCAGTCTTCCTGACCCTCATGGCGTTGACTATCATGTACCTGGTGGTGCGCTTCATGCGCGTCGCCAGCGCTGAGGCACTGGGCGATTCCGTTCCCGCATTGCGCAATCCACACATCGGCACGATCATCGCCCTCATCTTAACCCTCGTGCTCATCTGGCTGGTGCCTTTCCTGCAAATTTGGGTCGTGTTCGGCGCAGCCAACCAGCTTATGGCTTCTCTGGCACTCCTCCTCGTTACCGTCTGGTTGATGTCAAAAGGCAAGAACTACCAGTGGACGTTCTGGCCCTTCGTCTTCATGTTCATCACCACCATCGCCGCCCTGCTCTACAAAGCCTACGAAGCCTTTGCCCTCAACCTACCCAAAGCTGCGGCTCTCGCTGAAAAGCAAAAGCTGTCCGTTGGGGAAGTAACCATCGCCAACATTCTCATCGGCGCAATCTGCCTCGTCCTGGTGATTGCTGCCTTAATGCTGGCTTGGGACGCCATCAAGGTCTTGCAAAAGCACAGCACAGAGATTGCTAAAGCGTCCTGAGATCTTATTCCCTTCTAAACTAAGAAGGCGGTTGACCACGCTGCTCGCAGAAATAATGCCTGAACTGAGGTCAAACGAAACGATATCCAAATAAAAGCGTCAAACAGACCTGACAGGTTTTCACACCTGTCAGGTCTTACCAACCAATTCGACGCTAACCGTTGAGTCAAAATCTGTTATAATGAAACCTGTTGAAGTTGACGTAATTGCTCCCCTTCCCGAAGGGTGGGGGCTTTGTGTTACCTGTGAAATGATGATGTCGCGCGCCAGCCTGGATAAGAACCCCTACGAGCGGGCTTTTGAGGTTTACCCACCAGAATGGCGGCAAGATTTTGAAAATCTTTCCGCTTTCATCTTTGAACTCTCCCACACCTACGGAGACAGTATCCTCATCCGCATTTTTGATCCGCGTTCTCCGTCCGGCTTGTGGAAATCCATCCGCCACTGGGTAAGGAAATATCCTGCTTTCATCATAAATGGTCGGCAAAAATTCTGCGGGTTAGATCAAACGTACCTGATTCCTGCCCTGCAAGCCGCCGGTGCAATTCCTCAAAACCATCAGCATTCCTAGACGACCTGCCTGCTATGCAACCCTTTCCCTTCACCGTTTTGCCAGCATGAGTACCTGCCCGACCTGTGGAAAAGAAAACCTGGAGCGTGCCAAATATTGTGGTTATTGCGGCAGCGCCCTCATTCCCTCTGTCCCCGTCCAGCCTCCCCCAGATTGGATCAGCGATAAGACCGTCAAAGCCAGTCCAATCTTCTTCCAGGAACAGGCAAAAAAACGCCCCACTGCGCAGCCGAAGGGCTGGGTTTGGAGTGCAGCCGTCCTGCTCATCGCCGTCTGTGTCCTGGCAGCCGCCGTTTTCACAGGCACAATTCCCCTCTCCTTCCTGCCGTCCTCACCTCCCCTGGCTGGGTTGAGCGCCTTGTGGGCAACTCCCACATCCACCAGCACCCTCACCGCCACCGCCCTGCCAACCAGTACCCAAACGCCAACCCCAAGACCAACCCTTGCCCCGCCTACCCCTACACCGACCCTGGCACTGGCTGGTATTGGCGTCAACAGGAACACCCTGCAAGCTGCGTATGCGAACCTGGGCTTTGCCTTTCACGAAACCAGCCCGGTCAATCAGCAGCCGCGCTACATCGGCAGATCAATCGATTCGACTTGCAGCATCGAACTGGTCGGCTCCTCCCAGGAACTGGTCAAAGCCAGTCTATTCATCGGCGCAAGCAACGTTGGCAATCAAGACGTCGTCGCCGCAGTGTATTTGGAACGCTTTTTAAAACTTGCAACCCCAGACTGGGAGGAAGCAAATGCCTGGTTGCGCGCCAGCCAGCGCGAACTGGCTCAATCCAGCCAGAACACCCCCCAAATCACCACCACCGCCGGCAACAACATCGTTATCTTCAGCTTAAACAAAGCCCTAGAACTGACCATCCTCAGCGTTCAGGGCGTTCCTACGCAAGCAAACGGAGCGGAACCTGTTCCTTAAAACAGGGTATGAGGTATAATGGAAAATAACACAATACTTGGACGGGTCGTCCGACTGGCGAAAATAATTGGCGAAATGCTGTATGGCGCCACCATCTACGAAATGGTACGCGACATAAGAAAAGAGCGTTCGCAGTTGGAACATCTTTTCATCCTCATCGTTTTCGGTGATTTTCTCGGCATTCCCATTTTACCGCCATATTACACGCTGCGTTTGCTGCCCTACGTCATCCACCAAATCGAGGGCTGGCAAGTTCGTATGTTACGCGAGAAAGACCTTACGGACTACTGCGACCAGGAGTTTACATAATGGAGTACACCTCGGCTATTTTCCCGCCACAACCACACACCGAAATCATCCTCTACTTATTTGTGATTCGACGCGGGGTTGATAACACATCCAATCATTCCATAGTATAAGGAGATTTTTTTATGCCACAGCAAGAAGAAAAGAAAAAAGGGTTTTTCGATAATTTCAAAAGTGTTTTATACGGCATGGCAGGGCACGACATGGCACGCTATGCCCTCAAAACGCGCGGCAGCATGGAACACCTGTTTATTCTCATCACCATGGGTGATCTAATAGGCATCCCGATTTTGCCTCCTTATTACAGCCTGCGACTGTTGCCCTTCGTCGTGCCGCAAATCAGCACCTGGAAGCGGCGTAT
>CAZGDA010000069.1:0-14014 GCA_964524425.1 uncultured Anaerolineaceae bacterium
GAAGAAATACCATCTTAATTCCGTAGGGGCTGAGAACATCAGCGGGATGTTCATACTGCCGATAAAAAAAGCCAGCATAGCCACCACGTCTGAAACATACTTCTCAAAGCGGCGCAGATGCAGTACTGGACTGCCAAAACAAAGTAGAGACGCCAGGACAACGATACGTATCCCAATAAAATTTTGCAGCTTTCCTGGGAAAAGACGATAATCTAATATCGCAAACCCAACCGCTAAAAGGATTGCCAGCCACAAAGTCAAACGTATTTGTCGAATAGATTCACGCGCAAACAACTGTCGAAACTCTGCTTCATACTCCCTGTTCTCCCCTTTGAAATTCAGAGTAAGCGGATCAATATCCAGAGTCTGCGTATTTTTCCGAAAACCAAACATACCTGTAACTAATACATAACCTGTCCACCGGTTACATTAATTGCCTGTCCGGTCATATAACTAGACTGTTCTGACGCTAAAAAGACGACCACATTACTTACGTCCTCATAAGTGCAGCCGCGTTTCATAGGTACCTTATCAATATAACGTTGGCGTACTTCTTCTTCCGTGATTCCCAATTTACGCGCATACTGCTTATACAACGAGTTTACCCATAACGGAGAATCTAGCAAATTGCCTGGGCAAATTGCATTGACGCGCACGTTATACTCCGCCATGTCCAGGGCTATACTGCGCGTTAAACCAATTCCGCCAAATTTTGACGCCGAATATGCCGAGTTTTTAAAACTGCCTTCTTTGCCCGATTTGGAATTAATTTGGATGATTGTTCCGCTCTTCTGAGCCTTCATCGCTCGCGCTGCATGTTTAGCGCACAAGAAATAACCGAAAAGGTTGACGTTCATCACCGCACGCCATTTTTCCGCCGGAAATTCACAAATCTCCTCCGAGATTAAAATCCCCGCATTGGAAACGAGGATATCTAAGCGTCCCATTTCCTGAACGACGCGCTGAACCATTGCCTCTACCTGCGTCTCGTCTGTTACGTCAACTTTAATGGCAATAGACTTGCGTTCTGTAATCGCCGCTGCTGTCTCTTGCGCCTGCTCCAAATTTATATCTGCAACAGCCACGTGGCAGCCTTCTTCAGCCAACCTCCAACAAATTGCCTGCCCCAATCCCTGCCCCCCGCCAGTAACCAAAGCGACCTTTTCTTGCAATCGTTTTTCCATAAATTCCGCTTTACTCCTCATTCATAAAAAAATGTATCACCCCGCGTTTACCGTTTATTAGCCACGTGGAGTCAATTTTTTCTATCCCTTCGGCTTCCCCCTCCGCTAACCCCAACATAATCTCACCCTTCAAAGTTCGTAAGAACACAAAAGGCGCCGGAAAATACCCCGCCGCTTCTTCCAGTGGGGTATGGTGTGCCCAATGGCGATCATCCAGCATACGTCGGTAGTTTACATCACCCTTTACGATGACGAGGTCCGCCTCTGCTAACTGTGTACTCACTTCCTCCGGCATCTGTCGGAACATCAAACACGAAGACCAGAACGGATGTGTTTGCAAACGTAAATGTCCATTAGAAATGTAGCGGTCCAACCGTTCACCTAATTGGCGTACAGATGGTTCTGCATCAGATCTCAAGCGCTCCACTGAAAGCAAAATATCCTGTGGCGTGGCATCCGAGACAAAGAAGGGACGGTCTTTAAGGTGAAATATAATCTCTCCAACCCATTTCTGGCGCAAAAGAAAATCTGTCATCGCCAAATCAAAAAGCGAGTCAGTACCGGCGTTGTCGTTAATAAAATCCACTCTGCTAACACCAGTGCGTAATAAATCATAAACTTGCTGCGTATGATTAATAAGAATGTTCTCTTCTTCGCTTTTCGCAGCCGCTCCCTGCGCTGCCTTAACTTTAACAGTAAAATTGCTCAAGTCGGTGCGGTTTCCCCACAAGCACGAATGCAGCAAGGCTTGAAATTCATCCCCCACTTCCAGGCTTTCAAATTGTGCCCAGATATTGCCCAAGTGTTGGATATCCGCACTGATTTGTTTCTCCTTTTGCTTGCCAAATGGGTCAACTCCCAGCCACGCGCCCGGTTGAAGATAACGTACACATTCTAACAACCGGCGGTAAAAATATGTTTCGGCGAAATACCAGGGGATTTCCAACCAGGTTTTCCCTTGATAAACCAACCATTCCCGATTCCAAAAAGATACGTCTGCTGCGTCTTCTCGTAACGGTTGAATCGTCTTGCTGGCAATCTCCTCAGCAAAAGCCTGCAAGTTTGCTTTGATTTCATCTGGGTAAGGATAATCTTCCATCACTTGCCTAATAATGAGCGGCTTTCGTTCCACAATGGTAGAACGGGCAAAGGAGCCTGGTTCTGAAGTCATCAGGTAATCCGGCAAAATAGGAAGCGGATGCTTCTTATCCAGCGTTGCATAGAAACGCTCTACATCCTCTCGGGTTACTACACCCACTCCTTCATTACTGGCTGATGCTGTGCCGCACGCCACACCCAGGCGTGCTGCACGCTCCAGGGAATAGCCTTGTGCCAGGGAAATTAAAACACCACCCAATAATGCATCTCCTGCGCCGGTGGGATTTCTTTCTTCAATCCGCGGCGGACGTACACGCACAATTTGTTCTTTAGAAACAAGCAACAATCCTTTCGATCCCAATGAAATTGCCACAATCTGCACACCTAGTTTTAATATCGCCTGAGCCGCCTGGAGGATCTCTGTTTTATTGCGTAGCGGCATTCCTGTTACACTCGCAGCCTCGTCACGGTTTGGTTTAACCATGTACGGTGCTGCCGCACAACCCAACCGCAGCGCCTCACCACTGGTATCCAAAACAGCTTTTGCACCTTTTGCCTGTGCAATTTGTATGAGGCGCGCGTAATAATCCGCAGCTACACCGGGCGGCAGGCTACCACAAAAAGCCCAAATATCTCCGGCAACAGCGTGCTCTTCCACGTATCGCAGAAAAGCCTCCTGTTCTTCTTCGCTCACCAAAGGACCAGCTTCATTCACCTTAATGTGCCGCGCCCTTTTTTCTTCTATAATGACGGTGTTCGTGCGTGTTTCGCCGCCAATATTTTGAAAATCTGTTACAATCCCCAATGCTTCCAGTCCATCCCGCAATATTCTGCCTGTATTACCGCCAAAAAATCCGCTGGCGATAGTCGTTTGCCCTAAAGCCTTGAGAGTACGCGAGACATTCAATCCTTTTCCACCCCAATCCAGGCGCGACTGGTTGGCGCGCAATACCGAGTTGAACGTGATTTTCGACACGCTCATCGTCCGGTCCAACACTGGGTTTAAGGTTACTGTAACAATCATCGCTCACCTTCTATACTGCTTGTTTGTATGCTTTCTGCAAATCTCGATACCGATCTAAAACCATCTCCGTCAGAGCTTCACTGTGCTTCAACCCGCTCACTTTTTCCAGTGCGGCTTCTATGCCGTTTTCCTTTATTTGTTTTTGCAATTCCATTGCTAATTCGTCCTGTGCATCAGCAAAACAATATCCCGCCGCAATGCCCATGCTTAATGCCTCAGGAGCTACACCGGCTTTTTCTGCCAGGCGTGCCGCACCCACCAATCTATCCTTCGCCGCCAGCTTACGCAGTGGATCGCGGGCTATACGATAGATTGTATCCCCTAGCGAACGATTCGCAAAGCGCCGCACAAGATCAGTTTTATGCTTTTCCAGCCATTCGGCTTTTACACCATGTGCCGCTACAATACCGCGAATTGATTCCGTCATCGCCCGTTCAAACAATTCACGAATCTCTTCGTCCTCCAATGCCTGGTATCCGTATTCATACCCTTTCAGATAACCGAAATACCCCAGAAAAGCGTGTCCGCAATTGTGAATGTATAGCTTGCGCGCCGTGTAAGCAGGAAAATTATCACACACCTCCATGCCCACGATCGTCGGTATCTCACCAACAAACGCAGCCCGGTCAACAGGCAATTCTTTATATGGCTCAACTGCGATGAGGCGCACATCTTCAGCCCGCATCTCAGGCGTTGGCGGCGGCACCATCCGTCCAATAACCGTATCCACAAATCCAACTTTTTCTTCAAAGAATTGGCTGCAAGCAGTAGGAATGTGTTCCCCTACCATGTGTCTGAAAGACACTGCCGCGTCCTTCAGATTTTCACAGATAATGAAATTCAACGGTTGTCCCTTCGCATTTCCTGCCCGTTGACATATTCCCCCCGCCACCAAGGGAGCAATCCATGGCAGCACGCGTGCACCCACAGCCGTTGCCGCAATTCCCGCTTCACAAACCGCACGGCTCACTTCCTCTGCCTGGCGGGAGTGAAGTGCGCGCACCGGTGCCACCAGCACTTCCTCCGTTTTCTCGTTCGTAACCAGGTGAATAGGGTAACTGTGCTGGACGTTCAGGCTTTCGATAAGCTCTTCATCTACATCCACAAAGATCACCTCATATCCCGACTCAGAAAACAACTGTCCTAAAAAGCCGCGTCCCACCGAACCTGCACCAAACATCACAGCGGTTTTTGCCATACTTCCTCCACGTTCATTATGCAATCATCAAGAGAATAAAAGGAAACCTCCCTCCGCTTTTTCTTCAGACAAACAGCAGAAGGAAAGGCATTCCTGTAGTGCGGCTCTCCGCTATGGTAACATCAAGCGCAAAAATTCTTCCTCCGCCTCGTTGGTCCATTGCCCATCTTTCATCTTGGCATACACTGAGGGCATTTTTTCTTTCAATTCTGGTATAGGAGTGAGCGGCAGATCCTTGATATGATTATAAATCACTACCTTACCAGGGAACACCTGGTCTTTCACCGCCTGCAAACCGTCGCGCGCTGCCCGTAGGGAACCGATGGCTGCCACGGCGCGATTGGGAGAGAGTTCATGTCCCTCGGTCTTGCGCAGTGTAATCAGCATGTCCTCCATATTGGAACCAGAGTGACCGATATAACGCACGTTTTTCATATATACGTCGCTCATATCTAACGCCACCATCGTACCCTTGCCCACACCCGCAAACACGTTCATCACACCGTCCTCAGCCAGGTGCGTGGCGGAATCCGCGATGACTGGCACAATCGGCGCCAGAACAATCACGTCATCGAACCCTCTCGCAAAGAAACGCGCCATGCCCGCCTCGTATTCCTCTTTTCTGGTTGGGTTAAGACAGATAAACTCAATATTCTTGGCTTTGGCTTCTTCTTTGAATGATTCATACAAATCGTTCAAACGCATATCGCTTACGTCCGAACAGACGATGACTGCTGGCGCGCCCGCGAATTGGATGGCGCGCTGCACGTGCATCCGTCCAATTGGACCACCTGCCCCCACGAACCAAGCCGCTCCGCCGGGCTTGAGCGCCGAACGGATAGACGGTTGGTGAGCCTGACTTATATCTGCATCTTTGCTGCCCACGTATCCCCAACGCATGTAGTGAATGCGCCCCACGTCTATGCTCAACTTGCGCTTAAGCGGCTCGTCTGCCATAATCGCCATCATCCCAAACTGTGTCAAGCACGGGCTGACCTTCTCGATTAAATCAGCGTCCGCACCCAATAACACAATGTCGTCAATCGTCTCTTTTGCCACCGCCTCAAGCTCGTTAACCTCTACTACTTCAACGCCATTTTCCCTGGCGCGCGCCTGCAACCATGCCGCAAATCCTGCCGGCACGTTACTTAACATGAGTTTTGCCGGATGAGACGTCTTGTCGAAACCAGCGCTGATGGTATAATCTTTCGTTCCACCAGCGCCAATGATCCAGGTTATTCCCCCGTTCTTCAAGCCGCTGCGATATTCCAAACGGTAAGCCGCCACAACACACGCCCACGGTTCCACCAGGGCGCCCTCCGCGTAGCCCAGGGCTGGCTTCACCGGGATCAGATTATCTCCCGTGTCTGTTTTCAATACGCGTTCGTCAATCACAGAATACTGCGACAAACCGCCCTGCAAACTGTACCCATACGCAACACTGACACCTTTAATATAAATATCAGCTTCGATGATTAGTTTATCTCCCGCTTTATAGCGATCGCGCAATTTTTCACCCACCTGAACTACCGTCATAGAAACTTCATGTCCAAGCACAACCGGTTCACTTTTCATATCTCGAAAGATACGCGGGTGGTTTTGCCCCTGGTTGATCACCTTAATATCCGAGAAACATAACCCGCAGGCGTCATGGCGCACCAGAAGCTCTTCCGCCCCAATCTTTATCGGCGTTGGTTTTTCAATCGGTTGCCCATCTTTGCCCATGTTTTCAAAACCTGCCCCGTACAAAGGCCATAATAAATATTTTTCAGGCAGAGCAGTTTTAGCTTGAATGTAATCTTGAACCTTATCAGACATCAAATTCTCCTTAATTAATTCAAAAACGATCAACCTACTTATAAAAATACTTCGAGATCTCTTTGAGAACATCCGCCGGTGATAAATTTGGGGATACCTTTTTAACCTTCGCCATCGCCTTTAATCCTGGTGGGACATTGTACCCAATCGAAGTATAAAAAGCGTTCCGTAGTTTACGATTTGGCAGAAACGTGTTCGCCCAATCACTTTGATACCCCATGCCACAGGCGCGCTGCATGACTGTATGCCCATACACAAAGTAAGCCCCATCCAGAAATGCCTGCCGAACGGGCAACAATTCAGGCACGTGATAGTCGTCCATCAATTTTTGTCCTGGGCTGTTGATTTCCGTGCCAATGTTTAGTGGCAAATCCAGGCGTTGTGCCAGTTGAATCACTTCGTAAAGCAGGCGCACTTTTTTCTGTCGCGTCTCTACATCGGCAATATTCCAGTTGCGGTCAGGAATGATGTTCAGCGCCACCACTCCTTTACTTATTAACAATTCCAGCAATTCTTCTATCGCCTGTTCTCCAGCAGAGGTTCCATCCAGCCAGGCTGCACAGGGCAGCGCCTGACAGGCAAGAATCATCTTGTGAAATTCATCCAGCGTAGGGAAAGCACCTGCATCTGGCTGTACGTATCCTATACCGCCGCGTTTCATTAACTTTGATCGCATCAGATTGCTAAAAGCAGCAAAATCGTCCTTCATAGCTGCCAGCTTTTCCAGCGGTGTGTTCATCTTCTCCGCCCAATACTTCAGCGGGTCGCTGACCTTACGTTCAGCGGCGTGTGCGTAAGCCACTAACAAATGTCGTTCCGTAGCTGTGCCCCCGGGCGTTAATGGCAACACGTCCTTTTCATAATCTACTTCCACAGGGTCCAGGTATGCGTTCAAACGCTTCACCATATCGCGGTTACGTTGGACAGCACGCTGACGCATATCTTCCAAAATAGGAGCCGCCTCAGGCGCCGCTCTACCGCTGGTAAAACCGATCCCCATGTGATAATACACTCCCGGCTCACCAGGTGAATTGATTTCTCGTGTAGAAAATTCGGGGATAAAAATCCGCGTCTCAATCCCTGCGCTGCCGCGTAAACTCACTTTTTCACACGCCCCCAGGAACTCGTCCACGCCATCCAACACGTCAAAATCAACAATGCCCATCAACTTATAACCGCGTTGTTTGCCCATCCACGCCAAATTGCTCGGAGAATATCCGTAGGCATTAAATGAGAAAAAAGTGTGGCAGTGCATGTTAGCCATTTCTGTTTCTTTCGCCAGGGATATTTCACCATCCTCTGCCATCTGTACAATTTTGTCTAACGCTTGCGTGCGCTTGCCCAAATCAAAATCGTTTAACTGGATTTCCAAATCTTTGATCGTTTGCGCCATCTTTTCACCTCGTTCAGGATACTTTCAAAACGACTTTCATACCCTCGCGCCGCTCTGCTGTTTCAAAAGCCTTCTGATACTCCTTAAGTGGGAAAGTGTGCGAAAGCATCGAACGCAAGTCCACCTGCCCATTCTTAACCAGCGCGATCGCACGTGGGTAGGTGAGTTTCATGCGCCGACAAATCATGATTGTCAATCCTTTTCGCCGGGAAGAGGAAGCCCGAAAACTAGTCCGGTCTTCAACCGGAATACCAATGATCACCGCCCTGCCGGCAGGTTTAGCCGTTTCAATTGCAGTATCAACCGCCTCATTAAAACCTGCTGCTTCAAAAGCCACATCCACTCCCCGGTTGCCGGTTGCTTTTAAAATTGGTGTCGCCTCGCTGCCATCCGCTAAAAATGCGTCCGTCGCGCCCAACTCTCTGGCAAGTTCCAACCGTCCAGAGAGCTTATCGGTAACAAAAATCCGGCTCGCTCCGGCTGCTTTTGCCATCTGCAACGTAACCAATCCAACCGGACCGCAACCATAAATACCCACCGTTGCCCCTGGTCGCACGTGTCCCAAGCCCACCGCGTGAATACCTATTCCTAATGTTTCCAACAAAGTACTTTCCCCATCCGATATCACATCAGGAATAGGGAAAAGATTCTCCTCTGGCCAGGTCATATATTCTCGCAATGCCCCATCCACGCCAGCGGTTCCCGCAAAGCGAATATCTTGGCAAACGTTCGGATTGCCTTCAAGGCAAAACTCACATTTTCCACACGGGATAGCAGGATCAACCGTTACTCGTTTTCCGCGCAAAGCTCCACTTTCCACCACGGCACTAAATTCATGCCCCAGGATGAGAGGCTCTGTTAGAACTGCACCCCCGATGCCGCCTTCAGAAAACCAATGTACGTCGGAACCGCAAATACCCACCGCCGTAACTCGGATCAATGCTTCGCCAGGGGCTGGTTGCGGGGTTTCTTCTTCCGCTAAACGTAAATCGTGAATACCGTGAATTCGCAGAGCTTTCATTACTTTAACACTACCTCTTATATGATTTTCCCCAAACCACATCGTCGGGGTCTTATTGAATATATGAGCGAATTATATCATAACATCCCCTCTTCATCCATAATACAACCTTCCTTACCCAGATGCTGGCTTAAGCCATCCAAGCCATCTTCCTTCAAGGATACACTGCCTTATACCACATTAAATCCAATACAACTTCGCAATCTTCATTGAGATTTAGCATACGCTACATTAGTATCGTCAATGCAATTTTCCGTCAGTTCTGTTTCCTCCTCATATTCAGTCGCGTTTTCTCCTTGTGTTCTTTTCCCAGTTATGATACAATTTGCCCCACTGCGGATGAGTTCTATTATGAAGATCAATTTCCGTGCTTATGGATGATACAATGGGGCGTGGTGCAACGGTAGCACAGCGGACTTTGGATCCGTATATTCTGGTTCGAATCCGGACGCCCCAGCCTGACATGAGTCAGCGGTCATAGTTCAGCACTAGGCTGGCTCTGACCGCTGTTTTATCTTCGCCTAGAGGGGTAACATGACTATCCACTCAGTGATTTTAGCCGCCGGACAAGGCGTGCGTATGCGCTCCAAATTACCTAAAGTATTACATCCGGTTTTAGGGAAACCCATGCTTTGGTACGCCATTAACGTCGCTCGCCAGGTTACCCAAACCGACCCGGTGTTGGTGATTGGGCATGGCGCACAAAAAGTGATGGATTACGTCGGCGCGCAAGCTCAATTTGTGTTTCAAGAACAACAACTTGGCACCGGTCACGCCGTTATGCAAGCCATCCCCCTCCTCCAAAATCAAACCGATCTCGTTCTGGTAACGTATGCGGATATGCCCCTCCTTACTGCTGCTACCCTGCGCAAACTGGTTGATTTACAGGCGCAGCATCAATCCCCCATCACTATGCTGACCACCATCGCAGATGACCCGCGTGGTTTCGGCAGAATCATTCGCAACCCCAATGGCAGTGTAGAAGCAATCGTCGAAGAAGCCCAGGCAAACCCGCAGCAATTAAAAATCCGTGAGTTGAACGTTGGCGTGTATTGTTTCCAGGCAAATTGGTTATGCCAGGCGCTGCCCCGCATCCCGCTTTCCTCCAAAGGAGAATACTACCTCACCGATACAATCAGCCTCGCCGTATCCGACGGCTTTCGTGTGCATGCCCTTACTCTTGAAGACCCCACCGAAAACATCGGAGTCAACACCCGCGTTCACCTTGCAGAAGTAGAAACCGCCATGCGTCAACGCATCAATCGCCAATGGATGTTAGCTGGCGTTACCCTGCTCGACCCTGTTACCACTTATATTGAACCGGAAGTACATATCGGACAGGACACCATCATTCATCCTAATACATTCCTTAAAGGGAACACCGTCGTAGGCGAAGAGTGTCAGATAGGTCCCAACACCATCATCTCGTCAGCGCACGTCGGCAATCGTTGTTCAATCTCCACCTCCGTTGTTGAAGAAGC
Source organism: uncultured Anaerolineaceae bacterium (assembly GCA_964524425.1). Lineage (GTDB taxonomy): Bacteria > Chloroflexota > Anaerolineae > Anaerolineales > DRKV01 > JBAXBF01. The sequence goes on from CAZGDA010000069.1 coordinate 10,218, forward strand.
CACACTTGAAGACGACGTAGACGTTGGACCCTTTGCCCATCTTCGTAAAGGCGCACATCTTGCGCAAGGCGTGCACATGGGGAATTTTGGTGAGATCAAACAATCATATCTCGGACCGGGAACCAAAATGGGGCATTTCTCTTACATCGGCGATGCAACCATCGGCGCCAACGTCAACATCGGCTGCGGCACGATCACCTGTAATTTCGACGGCGTTAAGAAAAACCGAACCGAAATTGGTAACAACGTCCTTTTAGGTAGCGATACAATGCTGGTCGCACCCGTAAAAATAGGGAATGGCGTGCGCACCGGTGCTGGTGCAGTCGTCTTAAAGGATCTTCCCGATGACAGTCTGGCAGTTGGCGTGCCTGCCCATATTATTAACAATTCCAAACCACACAAAGATAATAGTGACTGACCTGTTCATTTTTCTCGGCATTCTTTTCCTGGCGCTGTTTTTCCTCGATCTTCTCATCACTTCTGCTGATTTCAGCCTTACCAGTGTCAGTCGTGCGCGCTTGCTCGCCCTCCGACAGGAGCAGACCCGTTCTGTGGAGCGGGCGCTGGCGCTGCTTGACTCCCCGCGCCGCCTGGCAGTCAGTCAGGCTAGTCTACGCTTGCTTAAAAAAATAACCCTTTTCTTGCTTCTCGGGCTTGTATTGGCACTCCTGATAGAATTTTTTGCCGGTAACGACCTCACTGCTTCAACGTTTTTATTCCATACCCCTTACCTCCTTGCCATCTTAGGTTTGTTGGCGTTTCTCGCAGTTCTGCTCACCTGGTCCGAATCACTGATAATTGAGCGTGTAAACCGCCAGCCAGAAAAGTGGTTGATCCAGACTGTCTCTTTTACGCGTTTCTGCGAAGTCTGCTTATCGCCCTTGCTGATTATGCCGTTTATCGTCAGTAGCAAAAACGCTCCTCCTTTGGAACCGCCTGCCGTAGTTACCGAAGATGAACTGCGTTCCATGGTAGATGCGAGTCAACAAGAGGGCATATTGGAGCAGGAAGAGCGTAAAATGATCTATTCCATTTTCGACCTGGGAGATACGATCGTGCGCGAAATCATGGTGCCGCGCATAGACGTTTTGGCGATAGACGTAAACGACGAAATTGACCACTCCATGGAAGTTTTACTCGAATCAGGCTATTCCCGCGTCCCCGTCTATGAAGAAGTAATAGATAACATTGTCGGCTTGCTTTACACCAAAGACTTATTCAAAGCCTGGCATCAGGGTAATCCTGTCACGTCGCTGCGCGAGGTATTGCGTCCGGCATATTTTGTTCCCGAAGCTAAAAAAGCCGACGAGTTACTTGCCGAGATGCAATCTCGTCGCATTCACATGGCAATTGCTGTAGATGAATACGGCGGCGTCGCCGGATTGGTTACCCTGGAAGACATCGTCGAAGAAATCGTTGGTGAGATTCGCGATGAATTTGACGACGGTGAAGAAGTTTTTTACGAACAAATTGGTGACCAAGAATACTTATGCTCCGGGCGTATGGACCTGGACGATATCAACGACATGCTCAACAGCGACCTGCCTGTTGACGAAGCAGACACGTTGGCGGGTTTGATTTATAGCCGTGTAGGGCACGTACCCATTCCAGGTGAATCACTCGTTATAGGTGGTCTGCGTCTAACAGTGGAACAAGTACACAAACGACGTATCCGTCAGGTTCTTGTTCAAAGATATTTTGATTTATCCTTACCCGAGCAAGAACGGATCGTTAGCACATCTACACAAACACCCACAACAGCTTCATCCTAAAATCATAAGGAGACAGACATGCTCACTGATCAAACCCGCAAGCATCTCATCCAACGTGCCGTGCAGGCGCGTTCGTCGGCTTACGCTCCCTACTCCAATTACGCCGTTGGGGCTGCCTTGCTCACTTCCTCTGGGAAAATATACGAAGGGGTAAATATTGAAAACGCAGCTTACCCTGTAACCATTTGTGCTGAACGTGTCGCTGTTTTTAAAGCCGTATCTGAAGGAGAACGGCATTTCCAAGCCATTGCGGTGGCTACGCGCGACGGTGGCTCCCCTTGCGGTTCGTGCCGTCAGGTGCTCGCCGAATTTGGCTTAGACACCCGCGTTTGGATAGCCAATGAAAATGGTGAATTATTACACGACGTAACCGTAGGGGAATTGCTGCCTTTTGCCTTCACACCCACCAACCTCAAGGATTGATTCTCGCTCTTCCTGTCCTGGCATCCGCGCATCATGGTGCCGTCAACCCATACTGCCTACCTAACCAAAGCAGTCTCTACGATATTATTATCTCCCTTATCACGGCATACGCTTATTGTACCGATTATCTCATTGATTCTTGCTTCCTTTACAATTCTAGAAAGGAATTCACGCCTCTTTGATATGGAGATATATTTATCAAAATGTATACGTTGTAATATTTCCTCTAATCCTACCAGTGTCTCAAATGAGAATAGGAGTACCCTTTTCGATATTGCTTTATCAAATACCTGGCGAGCTAATGATGCCTTTAATAACAACGCACTAACAATTACGTTAGTAGCTAGAACGATCGAATCAGCCATTTATTAAAATATCGTGCAATGTATTCTCTGTCAATCTGTGTTGTTGCGCCTCATCTCTGGCAGTATTCAAGAACTTTGCTAAAGGAATATCATCTTTCTTAGATAATGCCTTTATCCACGAACTTAATAGAACGCGTTGTTTATTCTTCACCTCTGGTGATGATTTTTTAAGTCTGTGCAAGTACCTCGTCGTGAGGGATATTGATTTTGACAACGTTCATCTTGTTGTCTCCTTAATCATCTCTTGACTTTATAGCAAAGGCGCCGGATTACTGCACAGGTGGAACGAGCAAATCCTGCCAGATCCAACCTTCTTTTCCGGCAGCGCTGCGCACTTTAATCCACACCCGCTCGTCGGCTTGCACCGGCTGCTCCTCTGTCAGAATTTGAACCATCGCCCCATCCGCCAGAAGCTCCACAATTGCTCCTGCGTAAGTAGGCTGTGTGCGAATTTTTGCTCCATCCTTATTCTTCACCCTCCTCATTACCGCTGTCGGTGTTGGCGTAGGTGTCAACGTGAGCGTAGGTGTAGCAGTGAGGGTTGGTGTAAGCGTTGGAGTAAGCGTAGGTGGTTGTGGAGTAAACGTCAATGTGAGGGTGGGTGTTATTGAAGGCGTCAACGTTGGCGTATACGTGGGCAGGGCAATCCGCCCTACGTATGCTGCGCCAGTCGCACTCAACCCGATGACCAGCAGGATCACCAACAAACCAACTGCTCCACCAATTGTATATCCAAATAGGGTCAGAGGACGGTAACCAAGTGCTGCTAAAACCAGCGCGCCTGCCAGGCTGCACAACGCAAAATGCACCAGAAAAACCACCAGCCCATCCGGAAAAAGGTGAGGCTCGTGGCTAAACAAACCAAACCCAGCCGTCGCAATCGGTAAATATAATCCGTATGCAACAGCTACGCTAGGCAGAGCAGAAGTACCCTTGCGTTGTGCCATCATCCAGGTCATTAAAACACTGCCTGCTCCAACCGCCAGCAACGCCTCCCAAGAAAAACGGGCGTGTATATGCGCTTGATCAAGCCTCACTGGCGGTAAAGCCCCGTTTATCCAACCTGCCAGTCCGCCTGATAGAAATACCGCAGCACAACCAATGAATACCCCTCCCAGGCTGCGCCGAAAAAAACGCCCCGAACCGGTTACCACTCCCAAGGCAACCGCGACGATCGGTTTCATTTGTGGCGCCACAACAGCCCCCAATACCAGAAATGCCGGCGAATTTAAAAACA
>CAZGDA010000070.1:0-13956 GCA_964524425.1 uncultured Anaerolineaceae bacterium
AAGACGATGGACGACCGCGTCGGTCTGCTCATCTTGCTTGCCCTGGCAGAGGAATTGCACGAAACCAAGCCCAAAGGCACCGTTTACTTGAACGCTGCCGCCCAGGAAGAATTTAACATTCGCGGCAACATGCCCGCTTTTACCCGCCTGGAACCGGACGCAGCCATCTGTCTTGACATCACTTCGGCGTGCGACACTCCCGATTTGAACATGCGTTACGATATTGCCCTCGGCAAGGGTCCTGCTGTTTTGCAGATGAACTTTCACGGGCGCGGCGAGCTGGCTGGGTTGATCCCTCACCCCAAGTTCCGGCTCTTCATCGAGCGCACCATTGAAGATTTGCACATCCCCTACCAACGCCAGACTATCATCGGGGAAATCACAGACGATGCCTTTACGCTGGTGCTGGGAAAGCGCGGCGTGGCTATGGCGCATCTCTCTATTCCCATGCGCTATTCTCATTCTCCTATTGAAACCTGTGATATCCGCGACCTTGAAGCTGGCATAACAGTGATGAAAGAAGTTGTCAAGCGCTTTGACCACACGGTTGATTTGAAGCGCGGTATATAAACGTAGGATCATTGTAATTATTTAAGATTAGGAAGAAGATATGAGTATGAATTGGGTAAAAGAACTATTTGGAACGAGTAAACCGATTATTGCCATGTGTCACATGAATGCGCTGCCGGGCGACCCCGGTTTCAATTCCGCAGAAGGGATGAAGCAGGTGATTGAATGGGCGCGCAAGGACTTGAACGCCTTGCAGGACGGCGGTGTGGATGCGGTTATGTTTTCTAATGAGTTTAGCCTGCCCTACCTGACGAAGGTGGAGCCGCTCACGATTGCGTCTATGGCGCGCGTCATTGGAGAATTACACGAGGATATTCGCATTCCTTTTGGCGTCAACGTGCTGTGGGACCCGATTGCGTCGCTGGATTTGGCGGTAGCCGTAGGGGGAAAGTTTGTGCGCGAGATCTTCACCGGCGTTTATGCCAGTGATTTCGGCTTGTGGAATACGAACTGCGGCGCTACCATCCGCCACCAGCACCGCATAGGCGGCAAAGACATCAAGCTTTTCTTTAACATCGTTCCAGAAGCGGCGGCTTATCTTGCAGAGCGGGATATAGTAGCGATTGCCCAATCAACAGTTTTCAATAACCACCCCGATGCGTTGTGCGTATCCGGTTTAACTGCCGGTGTGCAAACCGATACCTCGATCCTTAAAAAGGTGAAAGAGGTTGTGCCGGAGACGATTGTGTACGCCAACACCGGCATGAAGATGGAAAACATAGAACAGCAGCTTTCGATTGCAGATGGGGCGATTGTGGGCACGACCTTTAAATTCGACGGGATATTTGAAAACCACGTGGACAGGAACCGCGTCGCCCAGTTTATGGATAAGGTGAAAGCCTTCCGCAAGAACCTTGACTAGGCGCCTATGATCAAGCTTGCTGCCTCGCTCGCTTCGGGTCCCTTAACGGACTTGAGAGCAACCGTGCACGATTTAGAATCGGCGGGCGCCGACGTGCTGCACTTTGACATCGAAGACGGCAGTTTTGTGCCGGTGATGAACCTGGGGGTGAAAATCATCCGGGAGCTGCGCCCGCTGACAAAACTGCCCTTCGACGTGCACCTGATGATGGTCAACCCGGAATGGCTGCTGCCTGAACTGGCACATATAGGAGTGCAGGCGGTATCCGTGCACTACGAAGCCTGCCCTTATCCGCGCCGGACGCTGGGGATGATCAGCCAACTGGGGATGCGCGCCGGTCTGGCTTTCAACCCCGCTTCGCCGATTCCGGCGCTAGATTTCTGTCTGCCTTACCTTGCCTTTGTGGTTGTGTTATCTACTGAGCCTGAAATGGGAGACTGCCCATTTTTACCCTTTACGTTGGCGAAAGTGGCGGAAGGCAGGCGCCAGGCGGGCTTGCAGCAGGTTGAATGGGTGATGGATGGAGGTATTTCGCCGCGGCTGATACAGGCTGTGGCAGAAAGCGGCGTTGATATGGCAGTTGTCGGGCGGAGCGTTTTTGGCGGGGGCGCGATCAAAGAAAACCTGCTGGTGTTAAGACAATCTGCCGCCTTAAAGTAGATTTATTTTGGAATTGAGTGAATATGGAAGAGTTAGACATCAACCTCGTGAACATTTTGGTCAAAGAAACGGCTCAAACCAGTGAAGAGATTATCTGTAAACTGGGAGGTTTGTTATATAATAATAAATATGTAAAAGACACCTACGTCCAGGCGGTGCTGGATAGAGAGAAAGTGTTTCCTACCGGGTTACAAACCACCAGGACGGGGTTTGCTATACCGCACACCGATTCCAAGCACGTTAACCGTTCCGCCGTGGCAGTTGCTACCCTTAACTCGCCGGTGATGTTCAAGGCAATGGACGACATCGAAGTTGACATTCCGGTTACGGTGGTGATGATGCTGGCGGTCAGCGATCCTAAAATGGTGATTGAGACTCTGACGAAAGTCATCTCGATTCTTGAAAACGAAAGCGCGTTAGATAAAATTATTCATGCGACCACAAAGCTGGAAATTCAGGAAGCTTTAAACGATCACATTCAAAAGATGACGGAGCAAAGAGCTGGCTCTGCAATCAATTACGAAATCGGTCATTAAAGTTCAGCGTATTTACAAAGAGGTAGATTATGTACAAAGTGAAAATACTGGTTGTTTGTGGCTCTGGTGTGGCAACTTCAATGCATGCGGCTTTCAAACTTAGAGGATACCTCGAAAAGGAAAAGCTTACGGTTCACATTGACGGCGCCGGAAACAATGAATTAGCCAGCCGGGCGCCGGCTTACGACATTATCCTCAGCAACACGATGGTTACCATCAAAACGGATAAGCCGGTGTTTAGCGCCATCCCCTTGTTGACCGGGATTGGCGAAAAAGAACTCGTTGAAAAGCTGGTGGAAAAAGTCAAGGAAATTCAGGCGCAGAAGAATTAGGGCAGGTTTGCGTGTTTTTACAGATTTTGCGTTCATTCCTGGGACCGTTTACCGCCGTTCTGGATTTCTTTGCCACGCGCACAGAGTGGCTTGTCCTGCTGTTTACGGTCTATCTGTGTACGTTTGCTGCGGGAAGTTGGCAGCTTCGGGCGATTAAAAGACGAACACACGACTTGATAGACGAACGCTGCAAAAGGTGGTTGGAAGACCACCCCGGGGCGAGCGATGAAAATCTGTTTGCTTATTTTTATCCGCTGTGGGAAGACGAGTTGAAGAAATGCGGTTACGTCTTTATTTTAAATAAATACGACCTCTTGCCTGTATCGGTTACGCCCCGGCACGTTTTGGATAAAATTGTGCTCACGCCGGCTTATCTGCGGCAGTACATCAATACGGGTGAGGTCGCGCCGGACAAGCAGTTGAAGGTTTTGGAGAGGTCTCAGAGAGGTAGAAAGGGAAATGCCAGCCATTGAATTGACGGTTAAAAACGCAGTAGGGCTGCACGCCAGACCTGCATCTTTGTTTGTGAAGACAGCCAGCCGTTTTACAAAATGTGAGCTAACGCTGCAAAACATCACTGCTGGTACGCCGGCGGTAAACGCCAAGAGTATATTGAAAGTGCTCACGCAGGGAGTGCAGCAGGGGCAGCAGATCCGCGTGGAAGCCAACGGAGACGAGGCAGGCGAAGCCTTGCTTGCCATCCAGGAGTTGGTGGACTCCAATTTTGGGGAGAATTAACCCGCCGGAGGGCGGGGTAAATCTACTGAATTGCACAAGGAAGTTCACAGGAAGCCTTGTTTAATGTCGGCTGGGATGGTATAATCCTTTGCACGTAAAAATCCCAGGGCGCGTAGCTCAGCCGGTTAGAGCGCACGGTTCACATCCGTGAGGTCGTGGGTTCGAGTCCCTCCGCGCCCACCTGATCCCCTCAAAACGAGGGGATTTTTGTTTACGAGAGGTGAGTAAAAGGCTGTATAATACCCATCAATACAAGGTTAAGTAAACAATCACATCACAGGAGTCTCGTTGTGAGGAATCCAGAACCTGAAAAACAATATGCTTTAACGTTGCTTAAAAAGATGCTTGGGGGAGATAAAGATTTTCGTCCTGACCAGTGGGAAGCCATCGAAGCCGTGGTGATTAAAAAACAGCGTGTGCTTGTAGTTCAAAGGACTGGCTGGGGAAAAAGTATCGTCTATTTTATTGCCGCAAAAATCTTGCGTCAGCGAGAGACAAAATTAACTTTGGTAATCAGTCCTCTTTTATCATTAATGCGTAATCAAATCGAAACGGCAGAGCGTGTTGGTGTGCATGCGTTAACCATTCATAGTAACAACCAATATGAATGGTCGGCTGTTGAGAATGCCTTGGATGAGGATACGTGTGATGTGCTGATGATATCGCCTGAAAGATTAAATAACGAGCGCTTTCTTAATCGGGTTATGCCAAAATTGTCTCGTAAGATTGGGCTATTGGTGGTGGATGAGGTGCATTGTATCTCCGATTGGGGGCACGACTTCCGCCCAGATTACCGCAGAATTGCACGGATATTACAGATGCTTCCACGCGCTACCCCTGTTTTGGGTACAACTGCCACTGCCAACAACCGCGTTGTGGAGGATATTTGTGAACAGTTTGGGGAAGAGTTGCGTGTGTTTCGAGGGGGATTGGGACGCGATTCATTGCGCTTACAAGCTATTCAATTGGCAAATCAGAGCCAGCGCCTGGCATGGCTTGCCGAGAATCTGTCTCTTTTTGACGGGAGCGGCATTGTGTATTGCTTGACCATCGCTGATTGTGAACGCGTGGCTGGTTGGTTGAAGCAAAAAGGGTTTTCTGTTGCAGCATACCATGCTGGGGATGACAAGCAGATTGACCGCGCAGCTTTAGAGCAAGCCTTTATTAATAATCAAATAAAGATATTGGTGGCAACCGTAGCCCTGGGGATGGGTTTTGATAAACCTGACGTTGCATTTGTGATCCATTTTCAACGCCCCGGTTCAGTCATTGCTTATTATCAGCAGGTTGGCAGGGCGGGACGGGCGGTTGAGAAATCTTATGGTATCCTTTTAAGCGGTGAAGAGGATGATGCTATTCAGGATTACTTTATCGAATCGGCTTTTCCAAAAGAGAGGATTATGCAGGATATATTAACTGCTTTAGAGAAAGCCGAGAGTCTGTCGTCTTCCGAATTATTATCTCAAGTCAATGTAAGCCGGACAACCGCAGAAAAAGCATTGAAACTGCTCGAATTGGACGGGGCTGTGCAAGTTTTACACGAGAATACTCTATTGTATGCGCGCACGTCTAATCCCTGGAAACAAGACACGCGCAGAATTGAACATGTTCTTGAGCAACGCCGTAAAGAGTTGCGCCAGATGCAAGAGTACGTGAGATACTCGGGCTGTCTGATGGAATTCTTGCAAAAGGCATTGGATGATCCTTCTTCATCTCCATGCGGGAGGTGTGCCAATTGCCGCGGTAAGGGTCTGCCTACCAATGTTTTGCCCGCGTCGGTAAAAGAGGCAGAAGCCTATTTAAAGGGCGAACAGGTGATTTTGGAGCCGCGCAAACGTTTACCTGTTGGTTTGTTCCCAAACCAGAAAACAAGCATCCCTTCGGAATTACAAATTGCAACTGGACGCTGCCTGTGTTATTATGGTGATGCAGGGTGGGGAAACTTGGTGCGCAGTGGAAAGTACGAACAAGGTCGTTTTTCGGATGAATTGGTGGAAGCAGCCGCAAGGATAATTGTAGAATTATGGAAGCCGATGCCTTTTCCAGCCTGGATTACAGCCATACCTTCTCATCGTCATCCGAGTCTAGTGCCGGGTTTTGCAGAAAGGTTGGCGAAACGGTTGGGTTTGGTTTTTCAGCAAGTACTGATACGAACAGGAGAAGCCGTTGAGCAAAAACTCATGCAAAACAGCGCCATGCAAGCGCGGAATGTCCTGGGCACCCTGGCAATTCAGGGAAATATGCTACCTTCGGCGGTTCTTTTGGTAGATGATATTGCCGATTCGCGTTGGACGTTGACAATGGCAGGTTATTTGTTGCGCCAGCACGGCTGCGAGATAGTGTATCCTTTTACTCTTGCGCTGGCAGCGGGAAGGAATACAGGTTAAGATGAATATTACGCAAGACTCACTGGCTATGATATTGTTTTGTTCTCATCTTGCATTGTCGGATGAGGGAATTGTACCACTCACGCTGAAGGATTGGAATCCGCTTGCACGAAAAATTCAAGCTTCCGTGCTTAAGCGCCCGGCTGCCTTACTGGGTTTAAACACCCATGATTTGCATACTCAACTCGAAATTAGCATGTCAGAGGCGGAACGCCTGGTACGCCTATCCGAACGCAGCACTGTATTAGCCATTGAACTGGAACGAATTGCCTCAATGGGGATACGTGTTTTAACTCGCGCAGACACTGATTACCCTAATCGTTATCGCAAGCGCTTGATGGAAAGCGCACCGACCATATTATTTTATGCAGGAGAGAAGGAATTGCTAGGTCAACCTGGAATTGCGGTGGTCGGTTCGCGAAATTTGGATGAGATTGGTCAGGCGTGTGCAGATTTTGTAGGCAATGCCTGCGGTTTATCTGGTTTGGTTTTATATTCTGGCGGAGCCAAGGGTGTGGATACGATCAGCATGAATGCTGCCTTATCTGCACGCGGTACTGCCGTAGGTATTTTAGCGAATAGTTTAGAAAAAGAGATACGCAGCCCTGCAATCAGGGCAGCCTTGCTACGTGGTGATTTATGTCTGGTAACACCTTATTCCCCGTCTACTCCATTTTCTGTGGGCATCGCTATGGGAAGGAATAAATTAATCTATACGCTGGCAGATCACGCGATTGTGGTTGCCAGTGACGTTGAAAAAGGCGGGACGTGGGCAGGCGCGACGGAAGCGCTCAAAAACCGTTGGATACCTGTTTTTGTTTTGAATCATGCAAATATGCCTAAAGGTAATCAGGAACTATTACAGAAAGGCGCTTTGCCGTTTCCCTACCCTTTTGCAAAAGGATATCTTGAACTAAAGAATTGGTTAGATCATCAGGCAGTGGATGTGTTTGTACCAGCACAACCAACTCTATTTTAAAAAATTGTTCACAAATTAGGAGATTGCCATGAACCTGGCTGCATACCTAAAAGCCATGCCGAAGATTGAATTGCACGTGCACATGGAGGGCGCCATTCGCCCGGAGACTTTGCTGGCGCTGGCGCAGCGCCATGAGATTGACCTGCCGGCGCGCTCGATTGAGGAGCTGCGCGCCTGGTATACCTTCACCGATTTCGCCCATTTTATTGAGGTTTATCACGTTATTTCTAGCTGTATTCGCACGCCAGACGACGTGGAACGCCTGGGGCGCGATTTCTTGATCGGGCAGGCGGCTCAGAACGTCCTTTACAGTGAGGCGACGTACACGCCCTACAATCAATACCAGCGCAGCGGGATGAGCTGCGCCGAGCAGATGGAAGCCATCAACCGCGCCCGTTTGTGGGCAGAACAGGAGCTGGGGGTAACGATGGGTGTGGTGATGGATATCCCGCGCGAGATCAGCGCCGAAGAGGGGCTGCGCGTGGCGGATTGGGCGATCGAATGGATGGGGCGCGGCGTGGTGGCGTTTGGGTTGGGCGGACCGGAGATCGGCAACCCACCCCATAAACACGCCGCCGCCTTTGCGCGCACACACGCCGCCGGTTTGCCCGGCGTGCCCCACGCCGGAGAGACAGTGGGAGCGGAGAGCATTCGCGGCGCCTTGGATACGCTCCAGCCTGTGCGCATCGGTCATGGCGTGCGCTGCTGGGAAGACCCGCTTTTGGTGGAGGAATTACGCCAGCGGCAGATTGCGCTGGAGGTGTGCCCTTCCAGCAACGTGTGTCTCAAGGTCGTGCCGCGCCTGGAAGACCACCCCCTGCCGCACCTGCTGGAAGCTGGCTTGCTGGTTACGCTAAACTCGGACGACCCGCCCATGTTCAACACTTCCCTGACGGATGAGTACCTGCGCACGGCGCAGGCTTTTCACTTCGACGCGGATGTGTACGAAACCCTGGCGCTCAACGCATTGCGGGTTTCCTTCCTGCCCGCGCAAAGGAAAAAGGAACTGGAAGCCAGCATGAAAGCCGACTTCGCCCGCCTGCGCCGGGAGTATTTATAAGATTCAAAAATCCATCCTTACGGATGAGATATGAGCCGACTAAGCGGCGTGCGAGCGGATTTCCGCGATCAGGCGCTGGACGTCTTCCAGGGTGGTTTCGGGACTCATAAAGGTCAGGCGCAGGTAGCGTTTTCCGTTGAAATCGCTGGTGGAGAGGTGGAAATCCCCTTCGGCGATTAACCAGTCGCGTAGTTCCAGTTGCAGTTTGTCGCTGCCTTCCAGGCGGAAACACAGGATGTTGGCTTGCGGCGGCACGGCGCATTCGATGCCGGGTTGCTGGCGCAGGTAGTCGTAGGCTTGGCTTGCCAGGTCGTACTGGCGCTCCACGTAGGCTGCCAGCCCGTGTTCACCCAGGGCTGCCAGCACCATGAACAGGCGCAGACCGAGTCCTGCCTTCGTACATTCCACCGTGCGGTGGATGAAATCAACGCCCGGTTGTTCCTTATCGTGAAACAGGTAGCTGGCTTCCTGCTGAAAGGCGTGGTCTATAGTGCGGCTGTCGCGCACCAGCACTGCGGTGCATAAAGAAGGTGTGCGCAGCATCTTGTGTGCGTCCCACACCAGCGAATCAGCCAGCTCCACACCGGCTAAGAGGTGCTTCAGACGCGCGGAAAGCAGCGCGCTGGCGCCGTGTGCCCCATCCACGTGCAGCCATAGGTCGTGTTCGCGGCAGAATCGGGCGATCTCGTCCAGTGGGTCGTATAACCCTACGGCTGTATTACAGGCGTTGGCAACCAGGGCGACGGCGCGTTTGCCGTCTTGCTTCAAGCGTGCAAGCGCCACCGGCAGCCGTTGCGGGAGGATGACGCCGCGCCCGTCCACTTCCAATGGGTAAATGGATTTCTGCCCAATGCCCAGGATGCCAGCGGCGCGTGAAATGGAGTAGTGGTTTTCGGGCGAAGCGAGCAGTGCCAGGTCGCCGGGGTTGCCGTTTTCCCAGATATCTGGAACCAGGCGCGTACGGGCGGCGATCAGGGCGGTCAGGTTGGCGAGAGAGCCACCGTGCGTCAACACGCCGCCGCCGTGTACCTGACCGGTGTGTGAATCCACTGGGGAAAGCGGCGCGGGCTGCCAACCTGCTTTTTCTAGCAGCCAGTTGACGATGAAAAATTCGATGCTGGCAGCTCCTGGTCCCATTTCGTAAATTGCCATAGGATTGTTCGTGAACCCGTCTATGAGGGCTGCCAGCGCGCCGTTGGGGTGTGGAGCGGCGCATTGGTGCGCCAAATAACCCGGGTGATGCAGGCGCGTGGTTGTGGATAGGTATTTGTGGATAAACCCTTCCAGCCGCTCGCCGGATAAACCGCCGCTGCGCGCCAGGTTTTCCAAATCTAATTCCGCTACAAGTTGTGCGAGAGGAGATTGAGAAACGACCGGTTTTTCTTTGGTAATGGATTGTTGGTAATACTGCGCGAGAGCAGCGATGACCATTTCTGCGTCAGGTTGAAATGACATTAGCGGATTTCCTTTCTGTAAGGTATTTAACGAATTCATCGGGCGGCATAGGGCGGGCGAGGAAAAAGCCCTGTACATAATCACAGCCCATTTCCTGCAAGATGAGCTGGTGTTGCTGCGTTTCCACCCCTTCAGCCACCACTTCCAGTTTTAGGCTGTGCCCCATGTCAACGATGGCGCGATAGAAGGCGCGGCTGCGTTCTTTGTGCAGGTTGGATTGGGAGTCTTCTTCGGCGTCGCTTTGCTGGGTTATTCCGTGTAAGAAAGCCCGGTCAACTTTTAGCCCGTCCACCGGCAGGTGTTGTAAATATTGCAGGGAAGAATAACCCGTGCCGAAATCGTCAATCCAGATTTTCAAACCCAGGGCGCGCAGCTTGTTCAGCCGCACAGCCACGCTGTGGATGTCCTGCATCACGACGCTTTCGGTAACTTCCAGATGGATGTTCTCCGCCGAGAGGTGGTTGCGGCGCAACTGGTGGGCGACGTTGGAGATGAAGTCGTCGCGCTGAAATTGGAGGGCGGAGATGTTTACGGCGATGACGGGCAGCGGCTGCCCCAGGTCTTGCCAGGCGCGACTCTGGCGGCAGGCTTCTTCCAACACCCACATGCCAATCGGTACGATTAAGCCGGTTTCTTCTGCCAGGGGGATGAAATCCACCGGCGGCACGCTGCCCAATTCAGAGGAATTCCAGCGCAACAGAGCTTCCACACCGGCAACTTGCCCGCTCTTGATTTCGATCACCGGCTGGTAGAACAGGGAAAACTCACTGTGATCTACGGCGCGGCGCAGGCGGCTTTCGATGTTCAGCTTTCTTGCCATAATCTCACCCATGCGCGGGGTGAAACGTTGAAAATCATTGCGTCCGCTGTTTTTGGCTTGCTGCAAAGCCTGGTCGGCGTGGCGCAGCAGGGTGGCGGGGTCCTCGCCGTCTTCAGGGTATACGCTGATGCCCACGCTGGCGGTGAGGGGAATGTCGCGATCCCCTACGTAAAAAGGGGTTTTAAAACTATCTAAAACGCTTTGCCCGGTGCTGAGAATAATGGGAATGTCCTCCATTTGTTCCAACACCAGGGCGAAGTGGTCGGTGCCCACCCGCGCCAGCATCCCTCCCCGCTCAGTAAAGCTCTTCAGGCGGTTTGCCACCTGGATGAGAATTTGGTCTCCGGCAAAATGTCCCAGGGTTTCGTTGACCCAGCGGAAACGATCCAGGTCTACGAACAGCAAGCCGACGCGACTGTTCTTTTCACGGGCTTGCTCGAGCATTTTTTGTAGATTCTCAGTAAAAGAGTAAAGGTTGAATAAGCCAGTCAGGGCGTCGCGCTGCGCTTGAAAGAGCAACTGCTCACGCAAATGGTAGCGTTCAATTGCCAGGGCAGCCAGGCGACTGATGTTTTCCATGAGACTCAAGTCTTCCGATTGGGGATATTTCGCCTGCGGAAAACAACAGGTTATCGTCCCCAATACTTCGTAATCTGCGGATGTGATGGGAATGCACCAAACTGCATGAGGGATGAAGCGGGAAAACACGGCGCACGAAGTGCAGGTGGGCAGGTTGATTTCTGCCGGGTTGGTTTGCAGGTCTTCAATGAAAACAGGTTCGCCCGTGTAGGCGACTCTGGCGCAGACGCCAGCGCTCTGGTTTATTGTACAACCACCCAGAATCGTTTCGCTATATCTGACGTCAGATTCTGTGGTGAGGTAGGTTTCAATGGGAAGAAGTTGATTTCCATATATCAGGTGAATGGCGCTGCATACTTCGGGAAAACGATTTTCAATAGTGTCGTTTAATCTATGAATAATAACTTCCAGTGATTCGTCTTTCGCAATGCCTTCCAGGACAAGGTTTCTGCCGTGTTCTAAAAGTCCGATTTGCTTGCGTTCGGTGATGATCGTCAACGTGCTCAATATCGTCGTTGGTACACCGTTTTGATCCAGGTTGAGAGGTGTTTCCCGGTTTTGAAGCCATTCCCAATGCCCGCGTTTGTGGCGCATACGATATTCGATGACGTTTGTGCTGCCGCGCCGCACCTGGCGAAAAAAGTCAATCACTTTGGCAGCGTCATCGGGGTGAAGGTGGTGGAGAATACCAGGTGAGGTGAGTTCTTCGTGCGTGTATCCCAATATCGTTTCGCGATTCATGTAGATGATTTCGCCGATGCCTTCTGAAGGGATAAACTTTCCGTTTTGCAAGGTAACGATGTAAACGATGTCGGGAGAACTATCTGCCAGGCTGCGAAACCGCGCCGCGCTGCCTTGCAATGAGTGGATGGTGCGATGAAGAAGAATTTGTGTGTCCAGGCGGGCAATGAACTCGTCTGCCTTGAAGGGTTTGACGAGGTAGTCTGCGGCGCCCAGAGCGAAGGCTTTGACCTTTTCTTCTGTATCATCCAGGCTGCTCAACATCATCACGCGCCCGGTGGAGAAGTAAGGTGCGGTTTTTAGCCGTTGCAGCACGTCGAAGCCGTTTGGCGGCGGCATGACAATATCGAGGACGATTACGTCGCAAATTGCACCGCTTTCCAGGGTGCGCAAGGCTGCTTCGCCGGAATGCGTAACGATGACCGCGTAGCCGCGTTCTTCAAGAAGGTCTCGAAGATAATAGGTCATGTCCTCGTCGTCATCTACAATTAAAACTTGAGGTTTCTCGTCCATGTCCATCCTGCAAGTCTGAATGTCCTTTTGACGCGTCTAAAGAAAAATTGAGCTTTATGTCGGTTACGCAATTTTCAGGTGGTTAAGTATATCACACTCTCGCTGTATTCCCAAATTTATTAAGAAAGCGATAGGCGAAATGAGCGTCCCTGTAGGAAGGCTTTTATTTCAGCATGGGGATTTTCACACCGTTCTGGCGGGCGAAGGCGATCGCATCTGGGTAGCCGGCGTCGGCGTGACGCACCACGCCCATACCCGGGTCGCTGGTGAGCACGCGCTGCAAACGGCGCGCTGCGGCTTGCGTGCCGTCGGCGACGATGACCTGCCCGGCGTGGATGCTGTAGCCGATGCCCACTCCGCCGCCGTGATGGATGCTAACCCAGGTCGCCCCGCCCACGGCGTTGACCAGGGCGTTGAGCAGCGGCCAGTCGGCGATGGCGTCCGAACCGTCGCGCATTCCTTCCGTTTCGCGGTTGGGGCTGGCAACGGAACCGCTGTCCAGGTGGTCGCGCCCGATGACGATGGGCGCCTTCACTTTTCCTGAAGCGACCAGTTCGTTGAATTTTAGCCCGGCGCGAGCGCGCTCACCGTAACCCAGCCAGCAGATGCGGGCGGGCAAGCCCTGGAACTTCACCTGCGCCTGCGCCATGCGAATCCAGCGCGCCAGGTGCGCGTCGGCGGGGAAAAGCTCCAGAATGGCTTCGTCGGTGGCGTATATATCTTGTGGGTCGCCGGAGAGCGCCACCCAGCGGAAGGGACCTTTGCCTTCGTAAAACAGCGGACGGATGTAGGCAGGTACGAAACCGGGGTAATTGAAGGCGTCTTTCAAGCCGTTATCGAAGGCGCGCTGGCGCAGGTTGTTGCCGTAATCAAAGACGACGCTGCCCTTGCGCTGCCATTCCAGCATGGTCTGGACGTGGCGCGTCATCGAGTCAATCGAGCGGCGTTGATATTCTGCGGGGTCGTTACGGCGCAGTTCGGCGGCTTGTTCCAGGCTCAAGCCGGCGGGGATGTAACCGTGCAGCGGGTCGTGGGCGGAGGTCTGGTCGGTAACCACGTCGGGGACGACACCGCGCCCTGCCATTTCGGGCAGCACTTCGGCGGCGTTGGCTACCAGGCAAATAGATTTGGGCTTGCCGGCGTTTAGCGCTTCTTCTGCCCAGGTCATGGCTTCCTCCAGGTCGTCGCTGATGACGTCCACCTGGCGCAAACCCAGGCGGCGTTTGGCACGCCCGGCGTCCACTTCAACGAAAATGCCTACGCCCTCGTTCATGGTTACCGCCAGCGGCTGGGCGCCGCCCATTTCACCCAAACCGGCAGAGACGACCAGTTTGCTTTTCAGGCTGCCCCAGCCGTGTTGGCGCGCCAGCGCCCCGAAGGTCTCGTAGGTGCCCTGCAAGATGACCTGCGAGCCGCTGTAGATCCACCTGCCTGCAGTCATCTGCCCGTCCATGATCAAGCCCTGCTGTTCCCATTTATCGAAGTTTTGTTGCGTCGCCCAGGCGGGCACGATGTTGGAATTGGCGAGCAAGACACGCGGCGCGTCTGCGTGGGTGGTGAAGACCGCCACCGGTTTGCCGGATTGCACCAGCAGGGTTTCGTCGGGTTCGAGGTCGCGCAGCGCCTGTAAGATAGCGTCGAAGCATTCCCAATTGCGAGCGGCTTTGCCGCGCCCGCCGTAGACGACCAGGTTGTCCGGGTCGCCGGCTACTTCGGGATCGAGC
>CAZGDA010000071.1:0-13914 GCA_964524425.1 uncultured Anaerolineaceae bacterium
CGTGGCTCCGTTCCCGTTCTCATGCAAATATTCCCAAGTGAATCCAGTGTAAGCCCACACGTTTTTGCCGCGCACATGAAATTCCCGCGCAATTGTAGCTGCTGCAAGCGGTTGATAAAAAGGGTCTCCTCCGCTCAAGGTAACCCCTTTGATCAACGGCGTATCCTGAAGGGTTTGGTACAACTCATCTAGCTCGTACTCTTTCCCCCCTTGTGGATCCCACGTATGTGGATTGTGACAGCCCAGGCAGTGATGCAAACAGCCTTGGAAATATATACTGATGCGTAAGCCCGGACCGTCTGTAACGCTCTCTTGTACAATGCCTGCCAAACGAACTTTCATTACTGCTCTTTTCTCAACCTTAGAAATGGGTACGCCGATCGCTCAACTCTGCCTTCTTGGCATCATTGAAACGCTCAATCGTGGAGAGATAACCTGTGATACGCCGAATCCTGCCGATGCTTGATGAACCGCATAATGGACAATCGTCCTCAATTACCCCCGAAAAACCGCAAGTCAAACATTCATCAATCGGGAAATTAATCCCTCCATATCCAATCCCTACCTTCGCCATGTGATGGATCAGGCTCTCGAAAGCTTCCAGATTGTATGCCAGGGGGGATTCTACTTCTACATAGCTGATATGTCCGGCGTTTGTAAGCGCATGGTACAGACCTTCAATTGACAGCTTGTTGAAGGATGTCGTCGAATATCCTACTGGCACGTGAAAACTGTTCGTGTAGTATTCCTTATCGGTTACTCCTGGAATCACGCCATACAGACTACGATCCAGGCTGAGAAAGCGACCGGACAGCCCTTCAGCAGGAGTAGCTAACAAAGTGAAATTGAGGTCATAATGTTCGGCAAAATAATCAATCATTTTCCGCATAAAGCCAACGATCTCCAAACCCAGTTTTTGTGCGTCTGCACACTGTGCGTGGTGAAATCCTGTTAACATCACCAGGGTTTCTGCTAACCCTATGAATCCAATCGAGAGTGTGCCATGTAGAATTACGCTGGCGATTTCATCGTCTGCTTTCAGGTTTTCCGAATCTATGTATAATCCTTGCCCCATCAAGAAAGGCATATCCCTTACCTTAAGCTGGGACTGAATATAAAAACGATGGGTTATTTGTTGTGCAACCAGAACCAATATCTCTTCTAAGTTGTCAAAAAAACACGTTAATTTTCCTTTTGATTTAATCGCAATGCGCGGCAAGTTTATGGATGTAAAAGAAAGGTTTCCTCTGCCATCGCTGACAGCCTCACCATGCCGATCAGCGATAACGCGAGTGCGACAGCCCATATATGCCACTTCGCTTCCATACGGGTGGTTAAACGAAGCATCCATGAACGAAAAAGTGGGGTTCATGCGCGTTGCCGCCACGCGCATGGCTAAACGGAAAAGGTCGTAATTCTGATCCTGGGGGTTGAAATTTACTCCTTCCTTTACTCGAAAGATGATGTTAGGAAAAATGGGCGTTTCCCCGCGCCCCAACCCCTTTTCGTAGGCTAAAAGCAGGTTTTTCGTTATCATTCTCCCGGCTTGCGAAGTATCACAACCTAAGTTAATGGAGCTAAAAGGAACTTGAGCACCTGCACGGCTGTGCATCGAATTTAAATTGTATACCAATCCTTCCATCGCCTGGTAAATTTCATTTTCAGAAGCACCTTCGGTGAAATCTGCCATGTCGCGGTCAAAAAAGGCAAAGGATTGTCCACCGTGCATATCATTTTGTGAACTTTGTAAGATGATCGCTGCCAGAGCCGCCGCAGACGAGATGCGCCTGGGAGGGCGGATGTAACCGTGTCCGGTGTTAAAACCTGAATGTAACAACCTTCCCAATGGAATCTGAATACAGGTTAACGTCTTGGCGTAGAAATCCAGGTCATGAATGTGGATATCACCGTTACGGTGTGCCATGGAAATATTTTCTGGGATCATGCGCGAGAGATAATACTGCCGGCTGGCTGCCGATGCAATTTGAAGCATTTTAGCAGAAGGTGAATTTCCAACGTTGGCGTTTTCACGGTTTGTCTCAACGAGTATTTCTGCCACTGCATCCATCAACTCGGATTTTCCCTCGCGAATGCGGGTACGACGGTCGCGATAAAGGATGTACGCTTTGGCAGTCTTGGCGTGACCATATTCGATTAATATCCGTTCGACAACGTCTTGGACCTCTTCAACAGAAGGCAACAGCACCTTCTTCTCATCAAGAAGATAATCAACCACCTTCTCTGCCAGGTTTCTGGCTGTTTCCAGATCGTTTCCTCCCACAGCCCGGGCGGCTTTAAAAATCGCTATAACAATTTTTTCTATCTCAAATGGCACGATTTTTCCATCGCGTTTTTGGATTGAGGAAAAAGCTTTTCTGTAACGCATAAAGTTATCTTCCATGTCTAATGTTGAACGATTAACATAAGTGTTTTCTTGGATAGTAAAAACCATACGATACTCCGTGATTTAATCCATGTATACATGATAAGGTAATAGACTTGAATAAGTCTTTTATTATTTATTTCACAATCGTTCTACGTACTTGTCGGGTTGCTTCAACCAGGTTAGCCAGGGAAGGCAAAACTTCATCCCATTTGCGCGTCTTCAATCCACAATCTGGGTTTATCCACAAACGTTCTGCGGGAATTACCTGCAACGCTTTATGGATTAAGGTTACAAATTCCTCTATAGTTGGAATCCTGGGAGAGTGAATATCGTAAATTCCTGGACCGATGTCATTTGGGTATTGATGTTGACGGAAGGCGTCTAACAACTCCATGTTAGAACGCGAGGCTTCGATAGAGATGACGTCGGCATCCATTTGGGTAATCGCTGTGATTATCTCTGAAAATTCCGCATAACACATGTGAGTATGAATCTGGGTTTGGTCACTTACAACACCGCTTACCAAACGAAAACACTGCACAGCCCAATTTAAATACGCTTCTCGCTGTGCTTTTCTCAGCGGCAATCCCTCGCGCAATGCTGGCTCGTCAATTTGAATGATATTGATCCCGCCGGCTTCCAGGTCTTGCACTTCGTCGCGCAAAGCCAGGGCGATCTGTTTGCATGTTAACTCGCGCGGCTGGTCATTGCGCACGAACGACCATTGCAGGATGGTAATCGGTCCTGTCAGCATACCCTTGATTGGTTTCTGTGTTAATGACTGCGCGTATTGCGCGCACGCAACCGTCATCGGCGCGTATCTTGAAATATCTCCGTATATAATGGGAGGGCGAACGGCACGCGAACCGTAGCTTTGTACCCAGCCGTGCTGAGTAAGGGCAAATCCATCCATTTGTTCAGCAAAATATTCCACCATATCGGTGCGTTCAGGCTCGCCATGCACCAATATATCCAACCCTAAATCCTCTTGAACACGGATGACGTTTTCAATTTCTTTTTTAAGGAAAAGATCATAATCTTTCCAGGATACTTCCCCCCGATTGAATAAAAATCGTTGTTTACGAATTTCACTCGTTTGAGGATATGACCCTATGGTTGTAGTAGGTAGGATAGGTAAAGAGAGAATGTTTGCTTGTAAGTGTTTGCGCTGTGCAAAGACACTCTGACGATTAAAAAACGATTCATCAATTTCAGATAGTCTTTCTTGTGTTTGCGTGTTAATCACTTTACTAGAAACCAATCGGTCTTGGAGTATCTTCTGATTATTTGTCAGGTTCTGTTTTACAATATCTACAAGTTCAACGTCGCCTTGAATTGCGGTGTTAAGCAACGAAACCTCGATTAATTTTTGCCTAGCAAACGACAACCAGGATTTGATTTCAGGATCGAGTGTATTTTCAATATCCAAATCATACGGACAGAAAAGGAGAGAACAGCTTGGCGCAATTTGCAATCCATCACTTCCGCGCTGTTGGGCTGCCTGTCGCGCAATTCGGAGGGCTGCTTCAAGATCAGTACGCCAGACGTTTCTACCATCCACTAACCCAAGGGAGAGAACGATAGACGCAGGTAACATAGAAAGTACTGCTTCTATTTGTTCTGGCGAACGCACGAGATCAACGTGCAAACCAGCAATCGGTAACTTTACTACCCAGGCAAGGTTATCCTCTAACCCTCCGAAATACGTAGTTAACATGATGTGTAAAGCATGTACTTCGTGCAGGCGGGTATATGCTTCAAAAAACGCTTTTTGTATAGAGGGATCTAAATCCAGAACAAGACAGGGTTCGTCAATTTGTACCCAGTCTGCGCCTGCTTCTGCCAGCAAATTAAGAATTTCATAATATACCGGTAACAGATTGGGTAATGCTTGCAAGGGATTATAAGAGGGATTTGGGGATTTACTTAAGAGTAAATATGACAGTGGACCTAATAGAACCGGGCGCGTCTGAAAGCCAGCTTTTTTCGCTTCGATATACTCTCGGATCGGCTTTTGATCATGTAAAAAAAATCGTTGATTTGGGAGGATTTCAGGGACAATATAATGATAGTTTGTGTCGAACCACTTCGTCATTTCCATCGCAGGGAGTTGCTTTGTGTTGTCCTGCCAGCCTCTAGACATCGCGAAATACACGTCCAAATCGGGCTTCTTCCCCATGAGACCTTCAAAACGTTGCGGTATCGCTCCAATCATCCAGGTTGTATCTAAAACCTGGTCGTACAAGGAGAAATCATTAGAAGGAATTATTTCAATTCCATTTTCCTTTTGGATGCTCCAGTGGGTTAACTTGAGCTGTGCAGCCACGTTGTCCAACACTTCTGCGGATATTTTGCCTGTCCAATACTTTTCTAGGGCGAATTTTAGTTCGCGTTGTCTGCCATAGCGGGGATAGCCAAGATTTGCGCTCGTACTCATAACACTCCTTTTCCAAATTGATAAAATGAAAGCTCACCCTAGAAAGGATGAGCCTTGTTTATCAAGGAGGTTAGAATACCCTTTTTCAAGCTCAACCCTTTAACGCGAAGGGTGTAATTTTTCGTGGACAGGCATTCGGGCTATAACCGTTGCGCGACAGCGCCAGAATTTCACTGGACTTTCCCTGATATTTCAACCACCCACGACAGGTTGGTTCCACAATGCTTTCCCATAATTATATCAGAAAAAATGTACTGGCGCAATCAATAAACACTTTTTATGATAGCGTTACGCACCCCTTTTGCCGACACGGAAGCGAAAAAGAAACCCTACAGGAATTACCTGATTCAGCAAGAGGAAAACACGCAAAGGGTAAACGCCGCAATTCTGTGATAGAATTTCGGCATGCGAGATTCTTGTTTCCCTGCTTCGGCTGCCATCCTGGCAGTCTTGATCATCCTTTCCGTGGGCGCCTTTCTGCTGCCGCCGGTGCATAGCCGCCTCATCTGGCGCATAGATGGGGCGTTGACCTACGTAAAGAACGTGCTTGCGCCCGTTGGAGATATGCCTACTCCAATCGTTGCTGAAATCCTCCCGCAGCCTTCCATCACAGCGACAGCATTTGCCACGTCAACCCCCGCCACGCCGCAGCCGACGCCAGCGCTGAGCGACACGCCGCAACCCACCCCCACCGCTCTGCCACAAACAGCCGCTCTGCCGGCACCAAAATGGGAAAAGCAGGACTGGAACAACTGCGGTCCGGCTGCCCTGGCGATGTACCTGCGCTTTTACGGCTGGGAAGGCACGCAACACGACATTGCCGCAGAGCTTAAACCGGCGCGCGAAGACCGCAACGTGAACGTGGAAGAACTGGCGTATTACACCCGCACCCACGCCGGCTGGCTGGGAGTGCAATATCGCGTGGGCGGCACGCCAGACCTGCTCAAACAATTACTTGCCAACGGTATTCCGGTGATGATCGAAGAAAGCTTCAAATTCGACTCAGGCTATTGGCCGAAAGACGACCTGTGGGGGGCGCATTACCAGTTGCTCACCGGCTACGACGACGCTGAAAAAATCTTCGTCGGGCAGGACTCGTACTACGGCGCCGATCAGAAAATCCCCTACTCTGAATTAGAAAAGAACTGGCACGCTTTTAACAACGTGTACATTGTGCTTTATCCTGCCGACCAGGAGCAGACCGTCAAGACGATCCTCGCCGCAGATTGGGACGTGGACGAGAACCGCCGCCGCACGCTGGAAAAGTCGCAGGCAGATACCCAGAAAAACCCGCAAGACGCCTTCGCCTGGTTTAACAACGGCACAAACCTGGTATATTTCGAGCGCTACGCCGAAGCGGCGCGCGCCTATGATGAAGCACGCCGCCTGGGACTGCCGCAAAGGATGCTGCGTTACCAGTTTGGTCCTTTCATTGCGTATTTCCACTCCGGACGCAACGACGAGTTGCTGGCTCTGTGTGATTACGCCCTGCAGCGCACCTCCAACGCCGAAGAAGCCTTGCTGTGGAAGGGCTGGGGGTTGTACCGCGAGGGCGAGATTAACCAGGCGCGCAAATATTTTCAATCTGCCCTGGACGCCAGAAGCGGCTACGAGGACGCGCTCTACGCTCTCAACTTTTTAGACAGCCAGTAATCTTCGAGAAAAAAGCCTGACGAGTTTGCCAGAATCCGCCAGGCATTATTTAAATATGGCGACCGCGCCGGCGTTGCCGCTCATAAAATGCGACAGCGTGGCTGCGTTCACGCGAATGGACGTTGAGCGCGCCGGGTCATTGATGGTGAATTTACCCGTCTGGGTGTCATAACCGGTGACGGCGATAATATGCTTTGTGGCGAAGCCTGGCGCTGTCTGATCGTCGCTGCCGCGGTCTCCCGTCCAGGGCAACGGACTTTTATCCACAAAGGTGCCACTGACGAGCACTTTGGCGCCTTTTTCCAGCGCTTTGCGCAACGTTTCCGTGTCGGTGGATAAAAGGCTCGTTTTGGCTCCGGCAGCCTGTGCGCCGCGCATCAAATCACCCAGGTCGGTGAAGGTGTTGTGCTCGGCATCTGAGCGCGCCCCAGATTCGTCCACGCCGTCGCGCCCCGGGTCAATTACCATGCTCTTGCGGGCAAGGTCAACCACCTCCGCTTCCGACGTGGAGGCGTTTTCCCCGGCAACTTTCAACCCCAAAGCGTGCAGGGCAATCGCCAGCGAGGTGGGTCCGCAATTGGCGTTTATCCCATCTCCCCCGCCCTGCAGTTCGGCGTCGAACTGGTTGATTTGCATACTGTCCGCTTTGCCTGAAGAAAGCGTAGAGGCAGCCGCTTGCTCTTGTGTATCCAACGCCATCATTTTTTCCAGCAGGGTCAACATCAACGGCATCATCATCATGCTGGATGAGAAGCCAAACATGTTGCTGTCTGAGGAAGATTCACTGCCAAACAAACTCATGCTAGACGAATTATTAAACCCCTTCAACATCAACAGCAAGAGGTCTTTAAAATCTGATGTGTCGCTGCCCGACGAGGATTTGGTAGAAGAGGTGAGTGCCGAAAGCCCGTCTAAACCGTCCAACAGCCGGCTGCGCGTTAGAACGGAAGGCGAAATTGGTTTAAGAAAAGAGTAATCGTCCATACTATGTGGATTGTAACCACGCTCCAGAACGTATTCTGTAAAAATAAGATAATCTTGCCGTAAAAAGAAGGTAAAAACACACGCCTGCTACCGCGTTATACGCAGGGATATTATCTATCCAGCACAGGAGGTGTAGGATACCCGGATGCGCGCATCCAGGCGCAAAACAGCGCCCCGCCGTGCGCATCCGGCTGGGGTGTGCCGCTTTTTTGCGGCAGCCCGTTATAATTGTAGAAATAGCCGTAGGGACCGGTCAACTGGTCTTGCGCAGCGCGGGATAATTCCTTATCTCCGATGGCGATGGCGTGGATGTGCATGGGAGAACCCGGCGAAAGTTCCCCAGAGCGACGGAACCAGGCAGCGAAACCCGCCTGGCGCAGGGCGTGGACGAGCGGCTCTACGTCGTCGTACAGCACCACGTAACGGGAACGGTTGGGTGCAACCACAGAGATATCCACTGCGCCGCCGCCGGCGTGCGTACCAAAGCTCTCCTTAACGCTGTTGTTATAACTGCCCTGCGTGATGGAAGCGCCCAAAAGGTCAATTTCGCCGTGGTAAAGCGCGGCGGCGTATGCCAGCATGGCGTAAGTGCGCCGGTTGACCGTGTAACCGTTAAGTTTGAGCTTGCGATAATCGTCCGGCGGGCGTTTGCACTGCTGCTCGAGTGAGGCAGTCGCGGGCGGAGTGGGCGTGCCTGCCCGCTGCGCGGCGCGGGCTTGGGCAGCGGGCGTCGCAGCCATTCCCATA
Organism: uncultured Anaerolineaceae bacterium; assembly: GCA_964524425.1. Taxonomy (GTDB): domain Bacteria; phylum Chloroflexota; class Anaerolineae; order Anaerolineales; family DRKV01; genus JBAXBF01. The sequence goes on from CAZGDA010000071.1 coordinate 8,208, forward strand.
CACAAGGCGCACAGCGCACACAGGACGAAGAATAATCTGGGTGTGGGTTGCATCTCTGACCTTGATTATAGGAGAAAGGAGCGGAGAAGTCAAATCATACGATATTGCGCTTACCCGCCCGATACCTGCTCGTAAGGCGAAACCACCGCGAGACGAACGGTATTGGTTGTTAAGTTATCGCCTCGTTTTGTTCTTGCGCAGGTCTCAAGCGTCCCTGCTCCAATACATAAGCCGCATCGCATAGAATTTCGATCTCGTCCTGTTTATTGCTGGAAAGCAGGATGGCGCATCCAGCCTCTCTCATCTGGATAAGATGCTGGTACACGTCGCGCCAACCCGCCTGGTCAATGGCGTCCGTCGGTTCGTCCAGGATCAACACCCTGGGTTTTTCCATAATTGCCTGAGCGATGCCCAAACGCTGGCGCATGCCATTTGAATAGGTTCTGACCGGGGCATCATCCTTGGGGTCCAAGCCAACCAGGTACATGATTTCCTGGATGTCCCTGGGTTTGATGCGGTTTTGGATTCTTGCCAGCAGTTCTAGATTCCTGAAGGCGCTGTATTGCATTAAACCTACCGGCACGTCAACCAAGGCACCGGTGCAAGGCGGAAAGTCCACGTCCACACCGATTCGTTTTCCCAATATCTGGATTTCCCCGCTGGTGGGGTGTACCCAGCCGCATAGGATGCGCAACAGAACACTCTTGCCAGCGCCGTTAGCTCCGCTGATGCCGCAAATCTGCCCGCCTTGAACGTCCAGATTCACACCGTCTAAGACTAGTTTTTTACCAAAACACTTAGTGACTTCCTTCACAGAAATGAGTGCTTCTTTGTTTTGTGCTTGCATTTTTTTAACTCCGCTGAAAAACATTTTCTAATACAGACGATTGTATATAGCTCTCTGAATAATTCATTTTCCCCTGGCGCGTTCGTGTTTCACTCGCGCTGCTTGCGCGCCAGGTGATCTTGTCTTTGGTTGATCCAAACCCCGATTCCGCCGAGGATGATGATCCAGGCTAACCAGTAAAGGAGCGAGTAGGAAAAGGGGATGTTGCGCTGAGGAATCCAGCCGGGCGTATATTCCAGGTGGTAGGTGATCATGAGCACGTAAGGGAACTTCGTGGGAAGCGAACCGACGAACAGCGTGTCTATGTACCCGCTGAGCAGCACCACACACCCGGCTAGATAGCCGATAAGCCAGCGCTGGCTCCACAAGCTGACGGTGATGGTTAACATACCAATCCCTATCCAACCCAGGGCAAGCAAGGAGACGTGTTGAAGGGATATGACTAGTGGAGACGAATCAATCACCTCCTTGGGTAATCCCATCTCGACGTTCTTCCAGGTAGTGATCATACCGCTCCACTGGTTTTGCCAGGGCAGCGAAAGCCCGGCGTAGAGCAAGATAATCCCCGTCACCAGCGTCGTGTAACACAAGGAGGCTGCGCACAAAGTCAGGATTTTCTCCCGCCACCACAGACATCGTGAACCGAGACGCAGCATGATCCATTGTTCGAAGTTAGGTTCGGGAACGAGGTCACACACCAGGAACAAGAACAGGGTCGTCAAAGCCAGATATATCGTCGGACTGTTGCCGAGGGCGTAGAGAAGGATGTCCCACACGTTGGCAGAGACATTGTAAGAGTTGGCTAATACCTGTATTCCGTTTTTCGAGTAGTAAGCGATGAAAAGGAAGACTGGCAGAGGCAGCAGCCAACGTAAACGCAGGACGCTGCGCTTGATTTGGAAATCCAGAAAGGCGAGTGATTTCATAGTGTCTTTCCTGATTTTATTCTGAGTACCCATGATTGATCAGGCGGGTTTTTCTTCCAAAAGCCCAAAGACAAACCAGGCAGAAAAAGATCAAGGTAGCGTATTGGACGGCAATTTGCCAGAATGGAGCTGTGGGATGGAGGTACGGCAGCATGGCAATAACAGGGCGTCCGACCACAGCCAGGTGAATGGAGCGCTCGACGAGATAACTTGCCACGCAGAAGAAGACGAACGGAGCCATCAAGACCACATGCGGGTTATAGATTACGGTGGAAATTGCCAACCCCAAGGTGGCATAGACCGCCCCGAAGAGACTGACCAGGGTGATAAGATAGACAAAGTAAAGCAGCGGCTGGCGGTACAGAAAGTTCAGCGGGTCAATGGGATAACCGACGTTAGCCAGACTGGTTCCTTTCAGCGGCGCTGCCAGGTATAAAAAGAGAAAGAGGAGCAGAACGGGCAGCGCAAGCGCCGCAGCACCGGCGCAAGCGTTAGCAGCAACCTTCACCCCAAGATAACGCCGGAACGGGCAGCGTAAGCTGACAAGATTCAGGTAACCTTGCCGGCGGTCTGTCAGAAGCGAATCGGCGTAAGGCAGAGTTGCCAACAGGGGAGCCACGTATTGAAAGAAACCAAAGTCCAGGATCAACATCCACAGGTTGAAGGCGTTTGGATCGCCGAATTCGTCAAATCTGGGAATACGTATGCGCCCAACGCCGAAGGAAACCAGCGCCAGAAGGAAGACGATCCAAAAGCGACGATTACGAAAGGCTCGCCGAAATTCGATGCGGTAAATATTTAGCTTCATCAGGATTCTCCAAACATTAAGTTGATTACGTTGTAGTTTTCTTTAGTTGGATATAGGACTGGATCGTTTCCAGGATTTCCTCATCCGAGTAACCCAATTGCTGCATTTGTTTGCAGAAATTTTCCAGAAAAGTCTGCCGTAGCGATTTGTGCAGCGCTGCAAGGACTGTCTCGTCCGCGGTTACGAAAGTGCCTTCGCCGCGGCGAGTGACGGCAACCCCCTGGCGGATCAATTCGGTGTACACACGCTGAATGGTGTTGTGGTTTACCTTGAAGTGCATGGCGGCGTCAATCACTCCAGGTAGTTTGTCTCCGGCTTTGTACTCTCCGCGCAGGATGGAGGCGCAAATGCGCTGCACGATCTGAAAGTAAATGGGTTGGTTCTCGTCGAATATATGGTCCATAACAACACTTTCTCATCTCAAGGTTGTATTCCCCATATCGAAACCGGGCTGCCGGAGATGGCAATGTGCTGCCCGTCGGGCGAAAAGGCGAAGTAGCCGTAAGGATACGCACCGCCTTTCTCGGCGACGATGGTAACGAGTTGCTGCGCGGTGAAATCCCACACGTGCAAACCGAATCCGTTACCCGAAACCAGCAGCCTGCCGTCCGGCGAGAGAGCCACGCCGTCTAAGCCTCCGTTGCCCTTGGGGGAGCGGAGTGCCTGTAGCGGGACGAGATCGTCGTTGACCAGGCGCCCCACTTGAATGCCGCCATGCTCGCCAGACCAGGCGGCATACGTATTACCGTCAGGAACGTAAAAAGCGTCCAGAACAAAGGTATTCGAGACGGCGCGCACATCGTTATTCTTCCAATCCCACAAAGCCCACTGCCCGCGATACCCGCCGATAGTGTCGTACAGGTTGAGTCCATAGAGTAAGCGGCTTCCATCCGGAGTGAACGCCAACGCCGCAATCGTCCATTTTCCCTCGCCCATTACGCGGGAATTTACGAGACTGCCGTCGGCGGTTTTCCAAATGCGCAGCGTGTGATCCTCTGCCCCGGAAGCGAGCAGGTTGCCGTCGGGAGAAAAGGCGGTGTGGGTAACTTTGGCGGTGTGCCCTTTCAGCACGTGCAGGGGCGTGCCGTTGGCGCTGTTCCACAAGCGCAGCGTAGCGTCGTTAGAGGCGGTGGCAATTAGGGAACCATCCGGCGAGAAGAGCGACTGGTTGACCATCCCGCTGTGCCCTTTTAATTCCAGCACCAGCGTACCGTCGGATACGTTCCACACCTGCGCCTTCCCCTCTGCCATCCCGCCGGCAACCAGGTGTTTACCGTCGGGGGAAAATCCCAGGCGCGTTTCGACTGCATCAGTGATGCGCCGGACTTCCTGCCCATCGGACACGCGCCAGGCGCGCACTTCAGAAGGAACTTGAACTGTAAAGGCATTGCCGAGTGCGAACAGGGTTTCACCGGCGGGTGAAAATGTCAAATCCCACACGGGAATTGGCAACTGACCTTCCAGCGGGTATTCGACCTGGACCGGCTCGATTTTACGCAATAAGCTACCATTTTGGGCATCCCAGACCACGATCCAACCGTCGGAAGAACCGACAGAGATCCAACGACCATCCGGCGACCAGGCTAACGAAAGGATGGAATCCGCTCCGCCTGTGAGGGTTTGGAGTAAAGAACCGTCTATGAGAGACCAGATCGTGGCGGTGTGCTGGGCTTGCTCGTCGTCTTTTGCATAACCGGCGCTCAGCAGACGCGTCCCATCCGGTGAAAAGGCTAACACTTCAGATGTGGCTGGATTGGGAATCCGCCGCAGCAGGCTGCCATCGGCAGTACGGTAGAGGATGATGGCTTTGCCAGCCCCGACGGCAAGTGTCGCCCCGTCCGGGGAAAGCGCCAGGGATCCCTCCACGCCATCCGGGGCGTCCTGCAAGACGTTGATAACTCGCAGAGTGCGACCGTCTCGGGCAGAGAGGAAGCAAACGTTACGCTGGCGCGGTTGATCGTACAGGCTGAACCAATCATCGGAGGCGATCCATTCACCGCCGCGAGAAAAAACCAGGCGGCGGGAGTGCGTGTTACCGCAGCCGGCGTCCTTCAGGCTACGTTCGAAGCGCTGCTCACCGCTGGCTGAATCCCACAGGGCGAGCACCGTGACGGATTTGGGCAGACCATCAAAACCTGTATCGCTGGCGTATACCCCACCAGAGGGGCGGTCGTAGATGGCGGCGATGGATTGACCGTCGGGTGAAAAGGCAAGTCTTCCGATGGAGCCAGCGGTTTGGATCAGTCGCGCCAGTTCACCACTGGCGCTGTCGTAGAGCAGCACGCCTGCCGAACTGGAGACTGCCAGTGTTTTGCCGTCCGGGGAAAGTTCGATGTCATAGGAAAAGCGTCCCGTCCCAAGTTGCATCAGCGGAGCGAGGTGGGAGGCGTTTTGTGCGTTGATAACGACAGGCAAGCTGGCTGCGGCAGAATTCACAGCCGCGCTATCGGCAGGGATAGTTTGCCCTGGAACAGGCGGAGATACGGCGGTCGAGCTTTGGGCGGGGGGCGTGCTTTTGCAACCGGCAAGCAAGGTGAACAGGATGAGCGGAAAGGAGAGGGGGAGAGAATATTTCATGAACGCCTCTTGTAAACGAGATTTTTATCGAGTAATTATAGTATACTAGATAACTAGTATTGTGTCAATAGACAAATTCCTGTAATTACAAAATCTGTGATTCCAACTATGTTCTTATGACTCTCTGTTACAATTTTATATATATCCACTTTATTTCATCGGGCTTTTAGACTTTATTCTCGGATATCTATAAAAACTGAGGAGAATAAATGAGTAGCGCAATGAGCGTTGAAAATCGTTCACGTCCTTCTACGTTTGAATCTCGTTACCGACTTTATTTGGATGAATCTGGTGATCATGTATTTCGTGACACCACTGAGCCGTCTCACAGGTTTTTATGCCTGCTTGGGTGTTGGTTTTGTAACCCCGATTATATAAAATTCCACGAGGCGTTAGAAATTTTAAAAACAAATCACTTACCTCATCATCCTGACGATCCGGTAATTCTACATCGTGAGGATATGATTAATGCACGGAAAGCCTTTAAGAACCTCCGGGATGACAGTAAACGTGTCACTTTTGACAGAGATTTGTTGACAATGATACAGT
>CAZGDA010000072.1:0-13891 GCA_964524425.1 uncultured Anaerolineaceae bacterium
ACGAAGCAATCTCTAAAATGACACAGATTGCTTCGCCTGCGGCTCGCAATGACAATGCACAGCTTGTGGTTGAGCGCCCCAGCGTTGCATGACCCCGTCTGCACCCAAACGAAACCCAACCCCGTTGATTTGTCTTTCAACCACCAGGCACACCAAGATTTTCATCATCCCCCGTGTTCGCCGTGGTTATCCTGCCTCTCCCCGCTTTATGGAGCTGGCTTCACCTGCGTCGCGGTCTGCCCCGCGTGTGCTGTGTGGGAAATCATCCACCCGCCTGGCGCGCCGTCTCGTAAGCGCGCAGCAGCACCTGGAAATTCACTTCCCAATCGCCGCGCTCCTCCGCCGTGCGCCGCGCCTTGTAACGCATCTGGCGCGCCGTGCGCGCGTCTAGCGAAGTCGCCATCATCGCCTGTGTCAACGCTTCAACCTGCCCCACCGGAAACAGCCAGCCTTGCTCCCCCTGCGTAACCCACTCGCGGTTGCCGGGGATGTCTGACACCAGCGCCGGGCAGCCGCTCGCCAGCGCTTCCAGCAACGAAATGGACGTGCCGTCGCTGTGCGAGGCGCTCACGTAAACGTCCGCGGCGCGGTAATACTGCGGCAGTTCCTGTCTGCTCACCTGACCAGCCCAGTGAACGCGCTCCAGCACGCCCGCCTCCGCAAACACCTGGCGGATGACGCCTTCCTGCGCCCCGCCGCCCAGCATCAACAGGCGCAAATCCGGGCGCGCCTGCGCCGCCTTGGCAAACGCCTGCGCCAGTTCCAGCGTGCCGTAAATGGGAGCAAAAGCGCGCGTCGAAAGCAGCACGAACGTGCCTTCCCCCCAGCCCAGGCGCTCTCGCAGCGGAGTATAACACGGCGCACCCTGCACCAGCGGGGAAAAATGCAGCAGGTCAACCCCCCAAGGGAAGGTAAGCGTGCGCGCCGGGTTCATCCCAAAACCAACCGCAACGCGGCGCAGCGTATTGCAGTCCGCCGCCAGCAGCGTGCTGCGCCACAGCGTGTAGCGCGTCACCCAATTCCAAAACAGATTGCGCCGGGCGTCGAACAGCAGATCGTAGCCCCACGTCATGCTCAGCAGCGGGCGAAACCCCGCCAGAGCGGTCAAAAAAGCGCAGGTCTGGATTGGACCGGCGTGCACCAGGTCGGGACGCCAGGTGCGCAAAACCTTGCGCAGCCCCGTCAGCAGTCCCCAGCCGTCTTCAAAGCGCGCCGGGCGCTTGCCGCCCGCCCATGCGATGACCTCAATACCGGAAGGCAGCGGCTGGCTTTCCAGCGCTCTGCCGTCGTCCTCCAGGCGTAAATACGCCACCTGGTGCTGCGTGCCTGCCAGCGCCGTCAGAAACCTGTGGTCGTGCGGCGTGTAGTCTCGTGAAAAATATAAAACCCGCACCGTTACGCCCCCAGGTCGGTCCAGCGCAGTTCCTTGCCCACCGGAAGCTCCACCAGCGCCCGCGTGCCGATGACTTTGTCCAATTCAGGGGGTAAAATCGCCCCGGCGCTCGCCGGGCGCAGCACGTCAATGCACTCGCGCGTTAAAACCTCTCCAGCGCGGATGGGGCGCGCCGCCCGCAGGCAGCGCCGCTGTACAATGGAGGTGTCCTTTTCGTTGCCGCTAACCACTTTGTCCGCCGACCCCAGGGCACGTTCCAGCTCGCGTGTGCGCGCCACCATGTCCGCCCACGTCTGTGGATTCATGGCAAAGGCGTGGTCAGGTCCCTCGCGGTGATTGTCGTCCGTAAAGTGTTTTTCAACCACACGCGCCCCCAGCGCCACCGCGCCCAACACCGTGGCGTGCCCGTGTGTGTGGTCGGAAAGCCCCAGCACCGCCTGCGGGAACATCAACGCATAAGTTTTCAGCACGTTCAAGTGAATGTGATTGAAATTTTCTACGCTGGCGGTGTAATTCGTGTTGCACTGCATCAACACGAACTGGCGGTTGAGCGGCAGGATCGTATGCACTGCCCGCTGCACGTCCGCCATGTCCGCCGCCCCGCTTGCCAGCAGCACTGGCTTGCCCTTGCGAGCGATGTATTCCAGCATCTCCACCCAGTCAATGTCTCCCGAACCGATCTTGTAGGCGGGCACGAATGGCTCGAGCATGTCCACCGCCCCAAAATCGTAGGGAGACGAAAAATAATGCATGCCCGCTTTATCGCATTCCTCTTTCAAAATCGGCGTCCAGTCGAAGGGAACGGAGGCTTCCTGATATACCTGAAAGACAGGCTTGCGCCACTTCGCCTGGTGAGAAACCTGCCCGCCCATCGTCTCGAACCCAAATTGCGAGACGATCTTCGCCGCGCGGAAGTTTTGGAATTTCGCCGCATCCGCACCGGCTTCCTTCGCCAGGTGAATGAGCAGTTTTGCCCGTTCCAAATCGCCATCGTGGTTTGCCGCCAGGTCAGCGATGAAATACGTGGGGTGCTGCAAACCAATCAACCTGTCAGCTATTTTCACCTCAACGCACATACACACTCCTTTCTTTTATTTGAACGCTTGTCATTGACAGACACACCCGACCTGCGCCTGCCTTTCGCCGCATTTCCCTATCTATCCCGCCTCACTGAAAACAGCGCTTCTCCTTGATCGCCTTCTTCAAATCCGCAAACGACTTGATTTCACCCATGCAAATCGTATACATCGTCATTTGTAAGCGCGAGTGCGCGTCCGAATTATACACACACGGCAGGGGATATTTCTTCTGCATATCAATAAAGCGTGAGACGTCCGCAGAGGGAATGTCGCGGCACTCCATCGCGTCCAGTCCGGAGCGGAACAGTTCCTCGTCCGTATAACGCCACGGAGAGACAAAAGGATGCGCGGCGATCGCCAATCCACCCTGTTTGTGAATTTCCTTCACCTGCTCCTTCACCGGCAGTTTCTCCGAAACCGTCGTCGTTATCCCCAGCGCCAGCAAATGCACCTTGCCGCTCACCTCCATGCCCGGCACGCACACCAGGCGCTTTTCCTGGCGGCATTTACGCAGCGTTTCCTTGCAAATCGCACTGCCGCCAAACCGGTGGTCGGTGATGGCGATAAAGGCGTAGCGCATCAACAGCGCCTGCTGCACCATCGTCTCGTAGTCGTTCTCCCCGTCCGAGCAAATCGTATGTATATGCAAATCCCCTCTGGAATACATCGGCAGCGGCGCGGGTGTAGCGCTGCCCACAGGGGATGGGGAAACGCGCCCGGTACCTGCTGCTGTGGCAGTCGCCTGGGACGTGGCGGAAGCAGACGCAGCCGCCAACGCCGCCCCGTCGTGCAATCCACCTGCCAACCGCAGCAACACCGCCAGGCACACCAACCCTACCAGGAGTCTGACGCCTTTCTTCATTTCTAAGAATGCAAGATTTTTTCTTTGGCGGCGTGAAATTCTTCCTCCGTCAGAGCGCCCTGGCTGCGCAACTGAGCCAGTTGCTGCAACTGCGTCGCCAGGTCCACCTGAGCAGGCGGCTCCGCCGCCGGAGGGAGCGTTGCGCTTTCGCCAAGCGCCTTCAGGCGCATCAGGTCTATCAGGTCGTGCACCATCCCGTTTTCAATCGAAGAGATAAAAACGTAATGTTTACCCTCCGCGTCAAACGTAACCTTTTCCCCGCCAAAACCCAATATCCCGCCTTTGCCCGGCTCGATATTCTGCAAAACCCGGAACGAAAACTCCACCATCGTGGGTTGTTTTGCAAAAACGCTGCGCAAGCCCACAAAAATCAGACGTTTGTCCGTAACCCACAGGCAGCCCGATTCGCCCATGCGCTCTTTGCCGCGCAAACAAATGCCCGTGAACATACACGCCTCGAGCGTTTCGTCTTCCGTCAAATAATCCAACACCATCATCGCCGCGGGGTTAGAAACCGCCTGCTTGCTTTGCGGGTACCACGCCCGCACGACAGAAATCACCTGGTCTCGTTGCCTTGTATTCATGTATCCCTCTCCATCATCTGCCGGATTCGTTGAGCGTATCCTTGCAGATACAATTCGTACAAGCGTTGAATGCCTTGTGCAACGCTCGGTAATTCGTGCCCCAGGGCAGCAACCAGCTTTTCCGTGCGCATGGTCAGGCGCGGGGCGCGCGCCGCCACCAGCCCGCCCTCCTCTACAGAGCAGGCAGTGATCAGGCTCTCGTTTAGATTAAATTGGCGTGCTATTTGCACGCCAAAATCATACTTGCTGATGCAATCTGCGCTGAAAACGTGATACAACCCACTTAGATTCTTATCCAGCATCTCCAGCAAAATCCGCGCCAGGTCGTTCACCAGCAGCGGACAGAAAAACACGTCCGTGAAACCTTTCACCGCTTTTCCGGCTGCCAGGTTATACACAAAAAACTCCGCCAGGCTGCGCCTTCCGGTTAGACTCCAGCCAAACAGATTGATGCGGGCGACGACAGCTCGCGCATTCGCCTGCGCCACGGCGTATTCCCCTTCCAGTTTCGTGCGCGCATACACGCTGAGCGGAAAGGGGGGGTCTCCCTCGCCGTAATTTCCGCGCTGCCCGTCAAACACCGCGTCGGTGGAAATGTGCATAAAACGCACGTTCCCTCTGGCTGCCAGGCTTGCCAACCGACCGGGTAATTGCGCGTTGACCTGGCGGGCGTATTCCGGCTGCGCCTCGCACGCTTCCAGGTTCGCCAGCGCCGCACAGTGGATCATCCAGTCTGGCTGAACGGTCTCAAAAAGCTGTTCTGCCGCGCCGGGGGCAAGTAGATCCACCTGCTGCACAGAAAAAGCGTTCGTTTTCAAGGCGCGCTGGTTGACAACACCGTAAACTTCGTGCTCCTTCGCCGCTTCCAGTGCCAGGGTCAAACCCACCAGTCCACTTGCACCGCTGATTAAAACACGCCGCCGCTTCACCTCAGCCTCTCTGTGTGTGCTACAACGCCGCCAGGGCGCGAATTTCATCCGCAGTCAGCCAGTGCGGATTGGTGTCGCTGGCGTAACGGAAACCATCCGGCAGCGGCTTGCCCAGCGTCTGCCATTCGTAGCCAAACCAAAGCGGCTCCGCCGGTTGAATCACAAACATGTCTTCCAGTTCCAGCGTAGCGCGCGCCTCGTCCTCGTTGATCAGCACTTCGTGTAATTTCTCACCCGGGCGGATGCCGATGATTTCAATTTCCGCCTGCGGAGCAATGGCTTTCGCCACGTCCACAATCTTCGTCGAAGGGATTTTCGGCACAAACACCTCACCGCCGTGCATATTCTCCGCCGCCCGAATCACAAAGCGCACACCCTGTTCCAGCGAAATCCAGAAACGGGTCATGCGCTCGTCTGTAACGGTTAACTTGCCGCCGTTTTTCTTCTGCTGGATAAACAAGGGAATAACCGAGCCGCGGCTGCCGACCACGTTTCCGTAACGCACGCAACTGAAGCGCGTTTCCGTCCCCGCTGCATACGTGTTGGATTGCACGAACAGCTTTTCGGCTGCCAGTTTGGTCGCCCCATACAGGTTCACCGGGCTGACGGCTTTATCGGTGCTTAAAGCCACCACTCTATGGACGTGCGCCTCCAGCGCCGCCTCGATCACGTTGCTGCTGCCCAATACGTTGGTCTTGATCGCCTCCATTGGGTTATATTCACAGGCAGGCACCTGCTTCAGCGCCGCAGCGTGTACCACCACGTCCACGCCGTGCATAGCGCGGTAAAGGCGCTCGCGGTCGCGCACGTCCCCGATGAAATAACGCAGGGTGGGGTGTTCAAAACCCGCCACGCGCATCTCGTGTTGCTTCAATTCGTCGCGGCTATACACAATGATCTTGTGCGGGTGATATTCCCTCAACATCACCTCAATAAATTTTTTGCCAAATGAGCCTGTTCCACCCGTTACCAAAACGGTTCTTTCCGTCCAATTCATCCTTTGCTCCATAAAAATAATCGTTTAAAATGAGATACTCTATTATACCGCAAACAACCTGCCAAAGCCGGGGTATGCTACCAGGGGCAGCAATTCAAACGTAATCAACCCTTCTCGAACCAGCGGCAAGCTCGCCAGAATCTCATTTGCCTCTTCCAGGCTGGCACATTCCAGCATCAACACGGCGACGTGTTCGTCGCGGTGAAAATACAATTCGCGGATCACCCCCGCCAAATACAATTCGTAAGCCCGCCCCGCTTCCGCTTTTAGATGTGGAGTGAAATCGGCGTCCGTTGCTGCGGGGTTGTCTTTTTCTATCGCCAAGATTTTCATGTTCTTTCTCCCATTACCTGCCAAGCGAAAAATAAAACGTGGCGCCTTCCCCCGGCGCGCTTTCCGCCCAAATATTGCCGCCGTGGCGATGGATCACACGCTGGGCTATCGCCAGCCCTATTCCCGTGCCTTCAAATTCCTTTTCACTGTGTAAGCGTTGAAAAGCGCCAAATAATTTATCGCTGTACGCCATATCAAAACCGACCCCGTTATCTCGCACGTAAAACACCTCTCCCCCGTTTCGAATCATGCAGCCAAATTCAATGCGCGGGGATATTTCCTTACCGGTATATTTCCATGCGTTCAACAACAAATTTGTCAGGGCGGTTTCCAACAAGCGTTCGTCTCCCTTCACCACAAGGTCAGGTGTGATCTTCCATTCCACCGTCCGTTCTGGCTGCGTTTCCTGTAATTCAACCATAATTCTTTCTACCAAACGGCTGAGAGGAACGCTTGCATAACTCATTTCGCCGCGCGTGATGCGCGATAACTTGAGCAAATCGTCTATCATAAAACCCATCCGCTGGGCTGCCGCGCGTACCCTTCCCAGGTAGCGCCTCCCCGCCTCGTCCAGTCGCGCCCAATAATCTTCCATCAAAACCTGGCTAAAACCATCCAGGCTGCGCAACGGGGCGCGTAAATCGTGCGAGACAGAATAGGCAAAGGCTTCCAGTTCAGAATTCGCCGCTTCCAATTCCGCCGTGCGCTGTTGAACGCGCTGCTCCAGGGTGGCGTTTAAACGGATGATTTCCTCCTCCGCCCATTTGCGCTCGGTTATATCTTCTGTCGTTCCCTCGTAATATAAAACCTGCCCTTCATCATTTCTGACTGCTTTAGCATTGACAGAAATCCACACAACGTTACCGTTTTTCTGCCTGGTCTCTATTTCGTATGTTCTAATCATCCCATTGTCATCCAGGGCTTGCAGCATCCGCTGCCTGTCTTTGGGGCGCAGGAAAAGCTGTTCAGCGATATTCGTAACTTCGTTGAGCATCTGTTCAGGAGTATCATATCCCAGCATTCGCGCAAAGGCAGGGTTTACTCTTAAGTACCGTCCCTCGGGTGTGGACTGATAAATCCCCATGATCGAATCTTTAAAAATGGCGCGATATTTTTCTTCACTTTGCCGCAAGGCTTCCTGGGCGCGCTTGCGTTCTGTTACGTCTCGAATAATACCTTCACTGCCGCAGAACTCTCCGTTTTCGTCATATAAAATACTCGCAGACATAGAGCCGTAAAACAGCGTCCCATCACGGCGCTTCATCATTAATTCGTAGTCATTCACAACCCCGTTTTCAATGATCAGGCTGTACAACACGTCTCGATCTTCTTCATCCATAAACAGACTGGGCGTGTACGTCCCGATAAAATCCTCCACGTTAGGATATCCAAACATGCGCGCGCAAGACGGGCTGCACATACAAATGCGGCTGTCTTTGTTCGTGCGATAAAACGCATCCAGAATGTTCTCAACCACGCGGCGGTATTTTAATTCGCTCTCGCGCAACTCTTTTTCCACGCGGCTGCGCTCGATAATTTCGCTCTGCAATTCACGGTTGCGTTCTTCGAGTTCTCGTTCACTCTGCTGCACACGCCGGAACATCTCCTGGATGCTTTTATGCACCAAAACAACACCAACCCCCACAATACTCAAGGTGCTGACGTAAGCGACAAAATTAAAAAATGTAGTGGTTTGATTGTACCGTGAGAGCCAGCCGGCGGTTTCCGCTCGGTAGATGCCGTACAACACTGAGACGACCAATACAGCATATATGAACACCGTCCGTGCATCCAGCAATAAACCCACCGCCACAATGCTGGCAATAATCGCCGCGCTTGCCGGAATCCGAATTGAACCTCCTACGTACAATGCTATACTTAACGAAATCAAATACAAGGAGCTTAAAACTACACTGGCAAAGTGAATCCGCCCAAAACGCATATATGCAAAAGAAAGCAAGCTGCCCGCCACCATCCCGGAAAAAATCACCTTGAAATACGTGTTCGGTGATAACAATATCAGCACAGGGAAAACAATAAGGTGAATGGAGAGAATAATATGCAGCAACTTGGCGCGGCGCGTTTTATCCTCATCGTCAAAAACAGGGGCAGTGATAATTTCTCTAAGCTTAGCCAGCATAATCCGTTCTCACGTGGTTTAGATATCTCGCATCAGCACCCTTCTTTTCGGACGACTATCAACGGATATTGCCCGTTCTCACCAAAAAAGCGCGGGAAGCGTTCTTCTAACTGATAAAGCAAGCGCAGCAACGCCCGCCCACCCAAACCGGCGTGGATATACACGCGCAAAAAGCGCACACTCACGCTGCGCCACACGTAAATCTCCACCGGCATAAGACCCGCCAAATCCTGCTTCAATTGATTGGCGGTATTCTTGCGCACAAAGGTCGCTTTTTGCTCGGCAGATGAGCCGCTGCGGCGTTGCAGCCACCCCTTCCAAGCCTGGTACACCCCGCGCAATTTGCGGCGCAATTGCAAGGGCGCTTCCAGAAGGCGCGTCAAAGGCGGGTGGTCCCAGCCATTCACCACCACCGCCGTGCTTTGCTGCGCCGCCACGCGGTATAATTCCGAATACGCTTGCTGGTGCAATTCCCCCGGCAGGTGATGAAAGGTGTGCAACGTTACAATCCCATCAAATACTTCGCGCTTGAACGGCAGATGGGATACGTCTGCCACCACAAACAAACCGTGCTCGCCAATGCGCTGGCGCGCCTCTTGCAGCGCCACCAGGGAAAGGTCAAGACACACGCGCTTGTGATATGCGCGGGAATATTCCAGGTATTCGGGATATTGAATGGGTCCCGAACCGGCGTCAAGCAAATACTTTCCCTGCGGCTTCAGGTGGCGCTTAACGCGCAAATGGCAATTGTGGATATATTCTTGCGAAACGGGGCGCAAGTCTTCGTAGCGCGCGTTCTGGTATAGTCCCTCCTCATCCTGGTGCCAGCCAATCTGGTCGTAAAACTCACGCACTTGCTGGGTAACTTCACTCATAACCATCAACTCCATCGTCGCGGCTCGCCCGCCAGGTATCGAAACGTCTGTCCAAATTGCGCCAGTCCCTCCTCGCTCAGCACCCTGCCCAACGGGGTGTGTTCCACGTCGTCCCAGAAATGCCACAAATGCCAGGGAAAGGGTTGCGGATAATCAAAAAAGAAGCGATATGCGTAACGCCAGGCGCGCTGCACCTGCTCTTGGGTCAGGCGCTGCTGCGCCGGATGCGCCAGAACAGCTTCCAGCATGCTGGTATACTCCTCCCACGAATTGGGGTCCAGGGTAAAACCGCGCTTACGGTAATGCGTTTGCCCAATCACGATCACCGGCACCCCGCTCAACGCCATCTCCATCCCGACTGTGGTCGTATAAACCAGACCGAGATCGGCGATCTCAACCAGGTCGTAAGTATTCACCGGCGCGTCCGCGGCAATCAGGCGCACGTTCTCCGGCATCTCGGCGTAAGACGCCAGCGCTTGTTTGATGATCTCTCCCACCGAAGGACCCGTCGTGTACCGCTCGCCGGGGTGAATACGCACCACCAGTTGCACTTGCGGGCGGCGGGCAAATTCCTGCGCCGTGCGCACCAACCATTCGCTCATCGTATCTGTGAACACCTGGCGACCCAGCGTCAGACTGTCGCCAATGACGTTGGCTGCCAGCAAGACGACCGGACGTTCGTCGAGATGCAAGGCTTCCCGCACGCGCGCCCCGCCCTCGCTGGGCACACCCTGCCAGCGCCGGGCAAAATTCTGCCACAGGTTTGCCTTCTGGCGTGAGGCAAACAACTCGCGAATGGTTTGCGTTTGCTCGTCCGTCAAAGCCACGTCCTGATACTGCACCCACATCTCGTCCGTATTCTGGCGCATCACCGGCGAATTTAACCCGAACCAGATGCGCTGACGTTGCTCGCCAAATTCGTAACTGACCACAGGGATGCCCAGGTGCCGCGCCGCCTGATACACCGCCCCAAATTCCAGAATACTGCCGCTGGGCAGCACGACCACGTCCGGGCGCTGCCTCGCCATACAATCCAACGCCGCCAGCGCAGCGTGAACGTTGCGTTCCAGGCGCAGACGGTATAGTTTTCCGGCGCGGTTTACTTCTTCCACCTGGTGCGTGTACTGTGTGTCTTGTAACGCCAGTTCCTCCAGGTGCGGGCGCATCTCTACTGGCAGGCTGTTTAAATCCGCCTTGAAGCGAAAATCTAGCAAAGATTCAACGTGATACAGAGGCACTGCTTTTCCCAGCACGTCTTGCACAAAGGCATTCTGGCGGCGCAAGTCAAAGCGGTTGATGGGCTTTTGCCAGTTGGTGTAAGGCAGAAACGCCAGCCTGACGTCGTGTCCCAAGGCGCCAAACGCGATTCCCATCAGCGCGGCGTGCTCTATCCAGTAGCGCAGCGTGGCAAACATCCAGATGCGCTTGCCCGCCGCTGGGTTGGCAGACTTGCGATATTCCAACGCATCTGCGCGCCACGCCGGCAGCGTGTCTTGTATTTTATTAAAGGAGAACCCTCCCGTGGGCTTGCCGCGTTGGCGCAGCCGCCAATACATTTCCGCCGTAAAGGGCATCTCTCCGAGTATATTCTTGATTGTTGATTTCACCATTCTTCGATTTTCCAATCCAGGCGCGGGCGAATCAACCCCATGCGCGCCTCTGTCCATTGCATCCCTGGCGCGCCGCTGGGGTCAACGCTAAAAGCCAGGGCGTTCTCCTCTTGAAAATAACGCCGCACGCGAAACGAACTGGCGTTTACCCCTAAAATATAGCGCCCCTCGTTAAGCACGTCCGCCGGGATAACGCAGCGGCTGCAATACCGCCCGGCTGGGCGCGCTCCGTAGCGCTCAAATAACTCCGGCGCATCCGTATCGAAGGAAGTGAACACCAGTTCACCGCGCCCGCTCAGAAAATAAATCCCCACCCGCAAACCGCTCAGCATTTCACTGAGGCTGTATTCAATCTCCACGGTCAGCGGTTCCACCGAACGCACTGTATCCACCACCTTGCCGCTGCTATTCTTGATGCGAATCGCCAGCGGGCGGAAAGGCGCCGCATCCACAGGCACTTCGTCTTCCAGCCATTGCCGCTCGCCCGATTGTGCCAAGCCAGAGGAAAGGTAATAATCCACCGCCTCGGCTGTGGGGGCGCGATAAGCCATCTTGCCGCGTTCCAGCACAATCGTTTCCTCCGTCAGGCGCAATATTGCCGACATGTTGTGGCTCACAAAAAGCACCGTCCTGCCCTGCGTAGCCACGTCGCTCATCTTGCCCAGGCATTTGCGCTGGAATTCAGCATCCCCCACCGCCAGCACCTCGTCCACTACGAGAATCTCCGGCTCCAGGTAAGCCGCCACGGCAAACGCCAGGCGCAGGTACATACCGCTCGAATAGCGCTTCACCGGCGTATCAATAAATTTATCCACGCCAGAAAAGTCCACGATCTCGTCAAATTTGCGTTCGATCTCCGCCCGGCGCATCCCCAGGATGGCTCCGTTCAGGTAGATGTTATCCCTGCCAGTAAGCTCGGGGTGAAACCCCGTGCCCACTTCCAGCAAGGAACCGACCCGCCCGTGAATTTCCGCCAAGCCCTCGCTCGGCTCGGTTACGCGCGATAGGATTTTCAGCAACGTGCTCTTGCCCGCCCCGTTGCGTCCCACCACACCCAGCACCTTGCCGCGCTGCACGTCAAAAGACACCCCGCGCAGCGCCCAGATGCTGTTTTCCTCGTTCGTGCGCCGGCTGCGCAGGTTGTGCATCACACGGCGCGGCACGTTCACCAAATCAACAATGTTATCCCGCATGGTGCGGTAACGTTCCGGCGCAGTACCGATGCGGTATTGTTTTCCCAAATTATCCACGCGAATTGCTAAAGTCATACTCCCCCGTTAAATTGTATCCGCAAAGGTGCGCTCCATGCGCCGAAAATAAAACAACCCGCCAATGAGCAAGATCACAGAAATCATCGCCGAGACGGCAATCATCCCCGTCGGCGCATCGCCGCTGCCCAACAACGCCCAGCGAAACCCCTCCACCACCCCCGTCATGGGGTTGAGCGAATACAGCAACTGCCACTTGGCAGGGATTCGGCTGGCAGGGTAAACCACCGGCGTTACGAACATCCATATTTGGGTTAGAAACGGCAGTACGTGTCCCACGTCGCGGTATTCCACGTTCAACGCCGAAAGCCATAACCCCACCCCCAGCGCGGCGACGATCGCCAGCAGCAGAAAGAACGGCAAAGTCCAAATGGCGGCTGTGGGTGTGATGTGATAATACACCATCAATACTAACAATATTACGAAGGCGATCATAAAATCCACCAACCCGCTCAACACCGAAGCCATCGGCATGATCAGACGCGGAAAATAGATTTTTGTTATCATGTTACGGTTAGATACCATAGACCTGCCCGCGTCGGTGAGCGCCTTGGCAAACAAGCCCCACGGCAGCAAGGCGGTGTATGAAAAAATTGGGTAGGGAATGCCCTGCGAAGTCATGCGGGCGATGCCGCCAAAGATGAAGGTGAACACCACCATCTGCAGCACGGGCTGGAGAATCGCCCAAGTTGCCCCCAGCAGAGTTTGCTGGTAACGCACCTTCAGCTCGCGCCAGGTGAGGAATACGAGCAGTTCGCGGTACTTCCAGATGTCGCCCAGTTCCAGCGCCGACCAGCCGCGCGATGGGCGCAATATGATAAGGTCTGTTTCATTTGTTGAATTTAATTTCATAAGACAGTAACTTATTAGTTAACAAAGAGCATTATAATAATAATTTAACCTTTTTTTCCCAATCATCAACTTTCTTCTACACTCCAATCTGTTTCCTGAATTCCTGCAAATTTAATTACCTTTAGGCAAAAATTTTTTATTGCTTCGGCATTAAGATTAGTATTTAGATACCAACCATTAGACAATTGACGAGATGATACTTTAAATTCTGTCTTGCTTAAATAACTTGACATTCCATTAGCTATTTGCTCAAAATTATCTGCTAATTTAATAACTGCTTCAACAGTCTGAGTTGCCACATCTCTCCAAGTACTAACAGGTATTTCTTCGCCTAAAATTGTCAAACCCACTGGTTTAGCTCCCTCTGAATAACGAGGAGCAGGAGGATCACCTATCGCAGGCCATCTTTTCAATATCACTTTCGATAAAAATTCAGCTCGAGACTTAATTGATTCCTCATTCCAATGATCTATTGAAGGCTTAAAGTATTCCCTATTAAGAAGTAATCCATGCGATGAGAGTTTTGATTTCTTTGTTGTAAAATCGGAGTTCGAAAGGCTTGAATTCCAGTCAGGAGTAACCAATGTTAAATTCCCAAGAGTATCTAAATAATCATTATACACCTGTTCAAAATTAGACCCCAATTCGATTTTCCAAGTGTCATCCAATGCCTGCGGCATAATATGCTCAATGGTTGGATCACCGGATAATATTGTGTATGCTCCGGATCCTTGAGAGAGAAACTCGTTAATCTCCTGTAATACTAGAACGGTTTTTTTTCTAGTTGATCGAGTTTTTTCATACATTTTTACTGAGTGAACGGCTAGATGTACTTTATGGTCTGAGGGATAATTTTTCTGGACAAGCACTTTCTTTAGTGAAGGCACAATTTGTGAGACATCAATATCTCGCCAAAGTGCTGGAAACACTTTATTTAAATAATTAGTTGGTGCACGTACAATATACAGA
>CAZGDA010000073.1:0-13453 GCA_964524425.1 uncultured Anaerolineaceae bacterium
GGTGCAGTTGCATCTCGGCCACTCCTTTTTGCGGAGCACACCGATTGGCTACGAGGACCGCGCCGTTATGGGCGGTTTAGAAAAAGTTATTCCCACGTGGGAAAACGAGGCGCGCAACGATGGATTGGCGGATGACGTTATTGAGGCTGTGAGCAGTCGCCTGCGCGATTATCACCGTTTGAGCGTCAATTCCCGCAAGGACGTGTTGACGGGACTTACGCGGCGTTTGCAGAAGTTAGATGAAGGTGAATTAACAGCAAACGGATTCCCTGTGCCGCACGAGAAAGCGACCAATGAGAACGCGGTGCATGAGGAAGTGAAACCCAGCGCGCCGGCTGAATGGAACGAACGCCCTTCAAAACACGCTGAGATTGTCGCAGCGGCGCGCAGCGTTGCCAGGGAAACCCCGGCAGCGTTACATGCGCCGACGTCTGTGTTGACAGGCGTGGGCGCGGTGTATGCGAAGATTTTAGCGCAACTGGGTATAAAAACATTGGGAGATATGCTGTATTATTTCCCGCGCCGTTACGACGATTATACCGACCTGAAGCCCATAAACCGGCTTTGGTATGGTGAAGAAGTAACCGTCATCGGAATGGTGCAAAGTGTGAATACGCGGGCTTCCAAGAGCGGCAAGAAATTGACCGAAGCAGTGATAGGGGACGTCAGCGGTGTGATACGGGTTACGTGGTTCAATCAGCCGTGGAAGGCAAAACAACTTTACCCTGGAATGCCGGTCATTCTGTCTGGTAAGGTGGAACAATATCTGGGGCGATTGACAATGAACAACCCAGAGTGTGATACGCTGGATGATAAACACCTCAACACCAATCGCATCGTTCCGGTGTATTCCCTTTGCGCGGATATTAAACAACGCAAGCTGCGTCTGTTAATGGATAAAGTGGTGAATTATTGGGCACCGCGCGTGGCAGACCCGCTGCCAGAACAGATAATTAAAGACGCCGAGCTAATGGACTTACCCCAGGCTTTGTTGCAAGTGCACTTTCCCGAATCGAACACTGCGCTAAAAGCGGCGCGCCACCGCCTGGCTTTTGATGAAATCTTTCTTCTTCAGCTTGGTGTGCTCAGTCAAAAAGTAAACTGGGACAGTCGTACAGCCACAATATTCCAGGTGGAGGAAGACTGGCTGCAAAAACGGTTGGAGAGCCTGCCTTTTGCGCTTACCGGCGCACAACAACGCGCCCTGAAAGATATCCGTAACGATCTTGCTTCCGGCAAACCCATGAATCGTCTTTTACAGGGTGACGTAGGTTCCGGTAAGACGGTGCTGGCAGCTATGGCGTTAGCCATCGTCATCTATAACGGTGCGCAAACTGCCCTGATGGCGCCCACCAGTATTCTGGCAGAACAGCACTATAAGACGATCACGCGCCTGTTTGTTGAAGGCGGCTTTTTGAAAGCTGAAGAAGTACGTCTGATGGTCGGCGCCACGCCGGAAGGGGAAAAACAAGCCATCCGCGACGAGCTAGCAGAGGGCAGAGTAAAAATTGTGATTGGCACGCACGCGCTGTTGGAAGACCCGGTGCAATTTGCAAACTTGCAACTCGTCGTGATAGACGAGCAGCATCGTTTTGGTGTGGAGCAGCGGGCTATTTTACGCAATAAGGGCGAAAATCCGCACCTTTTGGTGATGACGGCGACGCCCATCCCGCGTTCCCTGGCGTTGACGGTTTACGGTGACCTCGACCTTTCCGTGATGGATGAATTGCCCCCAGGCAGACAAGAGATTGAGACTTTTGTGCTTTACCCCAGCGAGGCTTACCGGGCATACACTCTCATTGAAAGTCAAATTGAGCAGGGAAGGCAGGCTTTTATTATCTATCCGCTGGTTGAAGAAAGCGAATCACTGGAAGTGAAGGCGGCTGTGGAGGAATATGAGCGCCTGCAGAAAGAGATATTCCCGCGTTTGCGGATCGGTTTGCTGCACGGCAGGATGCGCGCGGACGAAAAGGATGCGGTGATGGCGAGTTTTCGCGACGGCGAATACCAGATCCTGGTATCTACTTCCGTCGTAGAGGTTGGCGTGGATGTTCCCAACGCTACAGTCATGCTCATCGAGGGAGCAAACCGGTTTGGGCTGGCGCAATTACACCAATTTCGCGGCAGGGTGGGCCGCGGCGCGGAAAAGTCCTATTGTATTCTCATCCCTGCCAACCAGGATGCAGCGGAAAACGAACGCCTGCGTGCCATGGCAGAGACCAACGATGGCTTTATTCTCGCAGAACGCGACCTGGAACAACGCGGACCGGGAGATTTTCTGGGCACGCGCCAGTCGGGATATTCTGAGCTGCGCCTAGCCAGCCTGACAGACGTTCGTCTTATCGAAAAGGCACGCAACCAGGCGCAGGCGCTTTTCCAGCGCGACCCCGGTTTACAGGAGCCAGACCATCAACTATTGGCGGAAGCTTTGAAACGATTTTGGAATCCCGTGGTGAGCGGAGATATCAGTTAGTGTTTTCGTAGAGGAGTAGTAAGTTAACAAGCGCATGACAGTTCGTGCTGTTTTTCCAGGTACATTTGACCCGATCCATTATGGGCACATTGACATTGCCCTGCGGGCAGCCCGTTTATTCAAAGAAGTGATAGTCGCCGTATATGACCGCCCTCTCAAATCGCTTTTATTCAGCCCAGAAGACCGCCTGAAAATGGTTGAAATTGCGTTTGAAGGAGTTCCCAACATACGCATAACCGGTTACAATGGGTTAACCGTAAATTATTGTAAACAAATTGGCGCAGACGTGATTGTACGCGGTTTACGCGTTTTCTCCGATTTTGAGCACGAGTTTCGTATGGCGCTGACCAACAAGCATCTTACTCCGGACATTGAAGTGGTAGCGCTGATCACCAGCGAGCAGCATATGTTTATCTCTTCCACCTCCGTGCGCGAAGTGGCTTCCTTAGATGGCGATATCAGCAGTATGGTCCCCCCGCACGTTGAAACCATCGTGCGGGCAAAGTTCCAGGGCAAACAAAACGAGAACTTAAAAATGAATTACGTTACTTCTTTACGAGATTAATTAGAAAGTTGACGAATTGCGGGATTGGGGTTACGATATGCTCAGGCATATAACTTGCAATGTGGTAAACGAGTTGAAATCATAAGCGAGCGCGTTTGCTTCCTGCGGAGGATTTATGGACATAATGCATTTGATTGACCGCCTGGAGGAGTTGTTCAATGAAAGCCGTCCGATTCCATTTACGCATAACGTGGTATTGGATGAAGACAGGATATTGGATTTGATAGATCAAATGCGTGTTTCCATTCCTGATGAGGTTAAAAAGGCACAGCAAATCCTGGCGCAACGCGACCGCATTCTGGCACAGGCGCAGGAGGCAGCCAATCGCCCTGTGCAACGGGCACGCGAAAAGAGCGAAGAGCTGGTTGATCGTGATCCGGTTGCCCAGGCGGCGCACACGCGCGCGGATGAGATCATCCGTCAGGCACGCGTTGAAGCCAACGCAATTCGCCGCGAAGCGGACGAATACGTTTTGATGACACTTTCGCAATTGGACGGGGAATTATCCAAAGTCCTTGGACAGGTGAGAAACGGCATACAGATGTTGAATGCTTCATTACCAGAGAGGGCACTGGCTGAGCAGGAAGAAGAAAGCTCGTAAATGCTGGCGCTTGGGGGGAAGGGGAGGTGATGTCGAGCCGAACCTGCCGTGATAGCATGGGGGAGTGGGGTTGTAAAAAGGGTGAGCGTGGGCAAGCCCAGGCATTCCAGCGTGGAAGGCGGTTTATCTGCAATGGGTTTGTGCGGAAGCAGCGATTTGGTGATTAAAAGGCAGCCTTTGCAATGAATTTTTTTGCGTGGCGAAGAATTAACCTTGCATAAGACTCACAACCGTGTTAAAATAAAGGCGTATTAGGGGAGTAAGCAGGGCGGTTTCCTGAGATTTTTATCTGAAAAAAGGTAGACCTCATCAGTCGTCCATCTTGTATTGTAGGAGTTACCCCATTGTGCTTGCGATGGAGATATTAATTGGATGAAGAACGAATTTATACTGGCATTTAACCAGGTCTTAGAAGATAAACAATTACCAAAAGAGATAATTGTCGAAGCGATTGAAGCAGCGATGGTTTCTGCCTATCGCAAGGAAGTGTCGGCTTCGGAATCGCAACACGTCGAAGCGCGGCTAGATATTGAAACGGGAGACGTGGAAATCTACGCCGAGAAAGAAGTGGTTGAGGACGTGCAGGATGAGCGCACGGAGGTGTTGTTAGAAAACGCACGCAAGGTCAACCCGGACGCCCAGCTTGGTGAGATGGTTGTGGTAGAATCCACTCCCAAAACGCTAGGCAGAGTGGCAGCGCAAACAGCCCGCCAGGTCATCCAGCAGCGCATTCGCGAGGCAGAGCGCAACCTGCAATTCGAGCATTTCTCTCGCCAAAAGGACGAAATCGTCAGCGGGATCGTCCAGGCGATTAATAACGGTAACGTAGCCGTAGGTATGGACCTGGGAGCGGAAGGGATTCTGGCGCGCAAGGATCAGATTCCTGGTGAAAGATTTCACATTCATGACCGCGTACGCGCCTTGTTGGTGGATGCCAAAATTTCCACACGCGGACCGCAAATCACCCTTTCGCGTGCACATCGCAAATTTTTACAGCGCCTGTTAGAAAATGAGGTGCCGGAGATTTATCACGGTGTGGTAGAAATTCGTTCGATTGCCCGTGAACCTGGCTATCGGTCAAAGGTAGCCGTAGCAGCGCTCAAACCGGGAATTGACCCGGTGGGTGCGTGCGTAGGCATTCGCGGTGTGCGTATTCAAGCCATTGTGCGTGAGCTTCACGATGAGAAAATTGACGTTATAGAATGGAATCCAGACCCGAAATTGTTCATTGCCAAGGCACTCAGCCCGGCGCGCGTGGTGGGGGTTTACCTGGATGAAAACGCCAAGGGACCCAAAACCGCCACCGTAGTTGTGCCAGAGGACCAGTTGAGCCTGGCAATCGGCAGGGACGGACAAAATGCACGCCTTTCTGCCAAGTTAACCAGTTGGCGTATTGATATTAAAAGCCAGATGGAAGCCACGTCAGACGTGCTGTTTAAATTACAAAACGATGCTGAATACGCCGATTCTGCCATACAGGAACAAGCTATTCTTTCGCAGGTGGAGGCAATCCTTGCCAAGAAGCAAGAGGGACGCCCGGTTACACCCGAAGAATATCAAATCATCACTAAATTCGTCGAGCGTGTGGAGAATGGTATCATATCCAAGCGTCAGGAAGCGCGCCGGGGGCAGCAGGAGCGCATGGCTGAAATTCGCGCCCGCATTCCAGCGGTGGCTTTTTCGACGGCTTTGGACGAACTCGACTTGTCGGAACGATTATACGATTTGCTGGCAGAAAATGGCTACGCCAGCGTAGGCGACCTTATGTTCCAATTGGAACTGGACTCAGACGCTGTATTAAAGATCAATGGTGTTGGTCCAAAAGCGATATCAGAAATCAACGCTTGCATCGCTGGCTTCACGTCAAAAATTGCAAAAGAAGAAGCCACCAGAAAAGTGGCGCAAGCTGCACTTAAGGAAGAACCTGTTGCCGAGGCTGAAGTGGTTGTTGAAAGCGCGCCGCTTGCGGAAGAAGAACCACTCCCGACAGCAGAAGTGGAACTTATGCCGGAAGAGGTAGAAGAATTGCAACCCATTGCTGAAGAAGTGCAAGAAGATATGAGCATGAGAAAAGCGATACTTGAAGAAGAAGCCTACGAGTTTGAACCTGACATGTTGCGAGACGTGGAAATGGCAGAAGATGAGGTTGATGACGAGGAGATGCCCTCCAAGAAGAAGAAAAAGAAGAAGTTTGTCGAAGTGGAATATGATCCAGACCAGGACGTGATGATTGTAAAGAGGAAACGCAAACGCGGCGGTTTGGGTCATAGTGAATGGGATGAATGGTAAACCAGGAAGAAACACGGGCATTAAAGCAATCAAAGCAGCAAAGACAGAAGCATATCCCCCGGCGCACGTGTGTGGGGTGCCGTGAAGAGCAGCCCAAGCGGACGTTGATCCGTATTGTACGCAGCGCACAAGGGGTGGTAGTGGACCCAACAGGGAAAGTCGAAGGGCGGGGTGCTTACCTGCACAACAAACGATCTTGTTGGGAAAAAGGGTTGAAGGGCGCTTTAGCTCACGCCCTTAAAACGGAATTGAGCGGGGAAGAACTTGAGCTTTTGAATGCTTTTGCCAGTGCGTTAGCGGAGTAAATGACATATTGTTGCTCTGATGGCTGTTAGGGCAATTGCATAAAGGAGGTGCCAGATGAGTTCCACCAGGCACGCGAGAATAATCGAGTTGCCGCCTAGCCTGACCGTCAGGGATTTGGCGCAACGCATAAACGCCAGCCCAATTGACGTGATGAAAGTCTTGATGGCGAATGGGGTGATGGCGTCAATAAATCAGCAGATTGATTTTGATACGTCTGCGATTGTGTTAGCAGAAATGGGCATCGAGGCGGTGCCCGAAAAACAAGAAGAGGAAGAAGTAAAAGACAGCGGCTCTATTCCTTTGTGGCGCAAAATGATCGCCCACGAAGATGAGGCGTCTCTCGTCCGGCGTCCGCCGGTCGTAACCATTCTGGGGCACGTTGATCATGGCAAGACCACGTTGTTGGATGCCATCCGGCACACCCACGTGGCGGAAGGGGAATCCGGTGGGATAACCCAGCATATCGGCGCTTATCAAGCAGAACACAACGGGAAGAAAATCACGTTTTTGGATACGCCGGGGCACGCTGCTTTCACCGCCATGCGCGCCAGAGGCGCCCAGGGAGCCGACATTGTCGTCCTGGTGGTGGCAGCAGACGACGGGGTGATGCCGCAAACGAAAGAAGCAATAGCCCATGCGAAGGCTGCGCAGGTGCCGATCATTGTGGCATTGAACAAGATGGACCGCCCCGGAGCGGACCCCAACCGCATCAAACAACAACTGGCGGAGAATAATTTGGTGCCCGACGACTGGGACGGCGACACTATGATCGTCCCCCTTTCCGCGAAGAAAGCGCAGGGTTTGGAAGACCTGCTGGAAGCCATTCTGTTAGTATCTGAGGATCAAAAAATCCTCGCCAACCCCAAAGGCAAGGTGATTGGAACGGTCATCGAAGCGGAACGCGGTAAATCCCAGGGGGTTAAGGCGACGCTGCTCGTGCAGAACGGCACACTTAAAGAGGGAGACGTGGTCGTGATGGGAGAAGTTTATGGTAAACTGCGCGCCATGTTTGACCACCGCGGTAAGAAAGTACACAAGGCGGAGCCTTCCACGCCGGTATCTGTAATGGGTTTGCACGACGTGCCTACTGCAGGAGAATTGTTCCAGGTGGTTGCCAGCGACCGGGAAGCACGTCAAATCGTTTTGGAACGCCAGGAACAGAAAGCCAAAGTGGTTGCAAAACGTTCGTTGACTTTGGAGCAATTGTTTTCCCGTTTTCAGGCTGGGGAAGTGCAGGAATTACGCCTGGTTATCAAAGCGGACGTGCAGGGTTCTATTGAACCAATTGTCTCTTCTCTGAAAGACCTGAGCAGCGAAGAAATAAAAATCAACATCTTACAAACTGGAACGGGAAATATCAGCGAAGGGGATGTGATGCTGGCTGCGGCGTCGAAAGCGATTGTGATTGGTTTCAACGTCAAAGACGACGTGCAAGCGCGGCGCCTGGCAGAATCTGAAGGAGTGTCTGTGCGCATGTACGACATCATCTACCGCATGGTAGAGGACATCGAAAAGGCACTCAAAGGTATGCTTCAGCCGGAATACACAGAAAAGGTGCTCGGCAAAGCCGAAGTGCGGGCTGTTTTCCGCGTCTCAAAACTGGGCAGTATTGCCGGCTGCCGTGTGGTGGAAGGTGAGATTCGCCGAAATGGACGCGCCCGAGTCGTGCGCGCCGAGAAAACCATTCACGAAGGCGATGTAGTCTCTCTGAAACATTTTCAGGACGACGTGCGCGAAGTGCGCCAGGGATTTGAATGCGGCATCGGAGTGCGCGGTTTTGCCGAATTTAATGCGGGAGACGTCATTGTCTGTTACGTCAATGAGAAGGTTTCTTGAGGCAGGAGTAGCGAAAGAGGGACTTGTGGTTTCAAAATTAAGGACTCAACGGATTGCAGAACGCATCCACCAGGAATTATCCGACCTCTTGATTCGTGACGTAAGCGACCCGCGTTTGATTGGCGTTTCCGTAACGGGAGCAAAGGTGGATAAAGAACTGGCATTTGCGGACGTGTATATCTCTTGTGTGGATGGATCAGAACGTTCGACGGAAATTATCAACGCATTAAACCATGCCCAAGGGTTTTTGCGCACGGAACTGGCGAATCGGATTGACTTACGCATTTTTCCACGGCTGCGTTTTCATTGGGACCCCACACCGGAGACAGCCGACCGCATGGAACGTCTGTTTGCGCGCCTGCGCAAGGAAAGAGAAGCACAAACGGGGGACATAGAATCACCCGGCGCGGGGTAAAAAATAGCGCCAAAAGAAACAGCTTGAGGGGATAAAGACACCGCCTGTGCTTCAGGCATTGGGTTTGTGTCAAAATGGGGAGTGAACCAAAAATGAACAACGAAAAAACAAGAGACGCAGTCTCCGGCGTGCTGGTGGTAGATAAGCCAGTGGGTATGACCTCGCACGACGTTGTGCAGGCAGTGCGTCGTGGCACAGGATTGCGCCGCGCTGGACATACCGGCACACTTGATCCGCGTGCTTCTGGCGTATTAGTAATTCTGGTAGGACCGGCGGTACGATTGAGTGAGTACGTCTCTGCATCTGACAAGCGTTATCAGGCAACCGTTCGGCTTGGCGCCGCCACGGATACTTACGACACCGAAGGGGTAATCACCCAGAGCAAGGGAGCAGAAAATATCAGCGAAGAGGCGTTTCAGAATGCGTTAAAACAGTTCACCGGTGAAATTGAGCAGGTGCCACCGCCGTTTTCAGCTGTGAAAGTGCATGGACGTAAAGCCTATGAATTGAGTCGTAAAGGCGAACCCGTGGACTTGAAGCCGCGCAAAATCAACGTGTATAGCCTGGATTTGCTAGAATGGGATCCGCCAGAAGCCATTATTGACGTGTTTTGTTCGTCAGGAACGTATGTGCGTTCTTTGGCGCACGATTTGGGACAGACACTGGGATGCGGGGCGCACCTGGTTGGTTTGCGCCGAACCAAAAGCGGGCGGTTCACCCTGCGAGATGCTATCCCTCTACACGTCTTGAGAGAGGCTTTCAACGCCGGGGAATGGTATAAATATTTGATCCCAGCCGCTGAAGCGCTGGGGGAATGGTACGCAGTGGAATTGGATGCCGGTCAGGTAGAGTTGGTACGCAATGGACATCGCATCCCTGCCCTGCCAGATTCGCCTAATATTGCGCGTGGTATCAACGAACAAGGTGATTTAGTGGCGGTTTTGGAGCGCACCCCGGACGTGTGGGAGTGGAAACCTCGAAAAGTTTTTTCACGAATAGAAGAAGAGTGAAGTGTGTTGTATTATAATTCTCTCGAAAAATTGTCCATGCAAGGGGTCTGGCTGGCAATTGGTATTTTTGATGGTGTTCATATAGGGCATCAAAAAATCATTCGCCAGTTGACTCACGAAGCGCGTCAGGCAGGCGTACAGGCGGTAGTGTTAACGTTCCACCCGCATCCGCTGGTTGTACTGGCAAATTATCATGATCCCTTATATCTAACCACGCCAGAAAAGCGCGCCGAGCTATTGGCGCGCTTGGGTGTGGATACGGTTATCACTCTGCCTTTTGACGCGCAGTTTGCAAACCAAAGCGCACGCCAGTTTTTAGGTGAGCTGCGCCTGCACCTGGGGATGCGCCAATTGTGGGCGGGATATAATTTTGCCATGGGGAAAAACCGCGAAGCCAACGCCAGCGTTCTGGAACAACTGGGACAGGAATTTGGTTACACGTTTCGCGTTATTCCAGCTGTGCGTGTGGATGGGCAAATCGTGTCCTCCAGTCAGATACGCGAATTGCTTTTGCAAGGGGACGTGGAGCAAGCGGCGCGCAAACTGGGTAGACCTTATCAAATTCAAGGTAGTGTGATCAAAGGAGACGGACGAGGGCGCTCCATTGGCATACCTACCGCAAACGTGCAGACTATGGCACAAATGGTTATTCCGGCGCGCGGGGTTTATACTTGCTGGGCAGAAGCGCGTCAGAAACGATGGGCTGCTGCGGTGAACATTGGTGTTCACCCAACGTTCAATCATAGCTCCGACGTGGAAACCAGAATTGAAGCTCATTTATTAGATTTCCCTGTTGGGGAAGACCTGTATGGCGAAACCGTATCTCTTGAATTTGTAACCTGCCTGCGCGGGGAAATTCGTTTTAATAACGCGCAAGAATTGGTTACGCAGGTTTATAAAGACGTTCAGATGGCGCGCAAAACCCTGGCGCAAAAAATAGACGCCGAAGAAACCTGGCGGAATTTGATAACGAACGGCGTATGAAGCAGTATCTCGACCTTTTGCAGCACGTGATGACACACGGTGTGGATAAAAAAGACCGCACCGGTGTGGGTACACGCTCGCTGTTTGGGTACCAGATGCGTTTCGATTTAAGCGCAGAAGCCGGCTTTCCCCTGCTAACGACGAAGAAATTACACACGAAATCCATTATTTACGAATTGTTGTGGTTTTTACGCGGCGAAAGCAACGTAACTTATTTGCAGCAACACGGGGTGAGGATATGGAATGATTGGGCAGATGAACAGGGAGAGTTGGGGCGCATATACGGGGTGCAATGGCGCTCGTGGAGGAGAAGCGGGGGAGAAGCGGTGGACCAAATCTCCCAGGTGGTTGAGCAAATCAAAAACAACCCTGACTCGCGCCGTCTGATCGTGAGCGCCTGGAACGTGGGGGAGTTGGAGCAGATGGCGTTGCCACCCTGTCACGTGCTGTTTCAATTTTACGTTGCCGAGGGCAAACTTTCCTGTCAACTTTACCAGCGGTCGGCGGACGTTTTTATCGGAGTACCGTTCAACATCGCCTCGTATGCGTTGCTGACGCGGATGGTGGCGCAGGTCTGCGGGCTGGCGCCGGGGGAATTCATTCACACGCTGGGCGACGTGCACATCTACCGTAACCATTTCGAGCAGGTGCAATTACAATTAACTCGCCAGCCTTATGCGCTGCCCAAGATGCACCTCAACCCGGCAGTGCAATCCATTTTCGATTTTCAATATGAAGATTTTCGCCTGGAAGATTATCGTTCGCATGCGCACATCCAGGCTGACGTCGCCGTATAAAACTATCTAAGTAGGTGGGTGAAGCATGAATGTTGCGCTGATTGCGGCTATGGACGATGAGCGGGGTATAGGTATTGACAATCACCTGCCCTGGCATTTGGCGACGGATTATAAGCTGTTTAAGTCCATCACCAGCGGGCATCACATTGTCATGGGGCGGCTAACGTTTGAATCTTTGGGAAAACCGCTGCCCAACCGCCCGCACATTGTCATCAGCCGCGCCGCAGCTTACCCCCTGCCGGAAGGTTGTTTCCTTGTTTCCAGTTTGGACGAAGGATTGAAACTGGCTGAACAACGGGGAGAAAAAGAGGCTTTTGTGATTGGCGGGGCGCAGGTGTACACACAAGCGCTGCCCCTGGCACAGCGCCTTTACCTCACGCGCGTTCACGCTGTTTGCCGCGTGGACGCATATTTTCCGCAAGTGAACTGGGACGAGTGGGTGTTGTGCAAGGCGGTTGATCATCCTGCCGACGACCGTAATGATTATGCCTTCACGTTTCAAGTTTGGGAGAGGAAATGACATTGCCATTGCTGAAAACCAAGCTTTTTGCGCCGCCGTTACAACAGAAATACGTGGCGCGCCCACACCTGGTGGAACGTCTGGAGGCGGGATTGCAGGATAGCCACAGATTATTTCTTGTCTGCGCCCCAGCAGGATATGGCAAGACGACCTTATTGAGTGAGTGGGTTCACCAGGGCAACCCTAATACGCAATTTGGCTGGCTTTCTCTGGACGTGGAAGATAACGATCCAATGCGGTTTTTCTTTTACTTCGTATCGGCGTTGGAAGTGATCCAGCCCGGAATCGGGCAAGAGGTATTGGACGCGCCATCCCTACACCTGACTTCCCCGAGCGTAGCCGCTGCTCTGCTCGTCAGCCAGCTCACCCCGCCGGAAAATGATTTTGTGCTCATCCTGGATGATTATCACGTCATCGAAGATGGTTTCATCCATGAAGCGCTGGCTAGTTTACTGGAATATTTGCCGCCCAAAATACACCTGGCGATTTCCAGCCGCGTCGAGCCGCCTATGTCCCTGGCGCGTCTGCGGGCGTATGCGCAAATGACGAAAATAGACGAAGATGATTTACGCTTCAGTGCAGCAGAAATCGGCAGTTTCTTTCAGCAGACAAGCAGCTTAAACCTGAGCGATGGGGAAGCCGGTTACCTGGAAGAACACACCGATGGATGGGCTGCCGCTTTGCAGGTGATCCGTACTTCGTTAGAGCATGGCGGCGAAGCGCAGCACATAATGGCTGCTTTTTCCGGCAGACATCGCCTGGTTTTTGATTATTTACTGGAGGATATTTTACAACCCCAACCGGATTCCATCCGAAATTTTTTACTCCAGACTTCGATTTTAGAACGATTCAATAGCGATTTGTGTAACGCGGTCAGCGGACGAACAGACAGCCGTGAAATGCTGTATACTTTGCAGCAACACAACCTTTTCGTCATACCGCTGGATGAAGAAGACAATTGGTTTCGCTATCACCATCTCTTCAGTGAGGCGTTGGTTCACACGCTGCAAAACACGTTCCCCGACCGGGTAGCCGACTTGCACAAGCGCGCCGCGCTTTGGTTTGAGGCGCACGGTTTCGTTGGGGAAGCGATGCGGCACACACTCGCCGCCAAAGATTATAAAACCGCTGTGCGCATTATCTGCGAAAGCAGCCCGCTTTTTTTGCTGCGCGGTGAGGTAGTAACGCTGCTGCATTGGATAGAAGACATCCCCCCAAGGATACGGGAAGAATATGCAGACGTCCTGGTGTATTATGCCTGGGTGTTATTTCTCACGGGCGAAAATTCGCAAGTCTTACGTTTATTAGACCAGGTACAGACGAGTGTTTTCATGCAGGATGGGACTCCCCAAATAAAAGGATATGCGCTTGCTTTAGAGACAATTATCCTGCTTTATAAAGGAGATTATCCGCACCTCGATGAATATATCCAGACGCTAACGCCATACATGGATACCCAGGACGCATTTTTACGCGGAATCATTATCTGGTTGAAAGGGATAACAGCGTTTATTAACGGAGATAGTACCGCCTCGCAGCGTGCGTTTTCAGAAAGCATGCAGGTTAGTAAATTTCCCAGGAATAGCCTCATCGCGCACATGGCTGTATTGATGATGGGGATGCAGCACGTAGTCCAAGGAAAACTGCTTCTCGCCAG
>CAZGDA010000074.1:0-13096 GCA_964524425.1 uncultured Anaerolineaceae bacterium
CGGCGCGGCGCGGAGCGCACCCCCCGCGCCGACCTTCTCGCACAGACCTTCTGCCACCGCAATCCATTCTCCTGTGGAAACACCCGCCGAGACCACTACCCCCGAACCGCAGCGCGAAGGGCAGCCAGATTTCGACGTGGCACAGACAATTGACGATGCCAGCCCAGCCCTCACCTACAGCGCCGCGTGGCAATCTCTTGAGCACGTTAATTTTTACCGCGGCACCCAGCACATCTCCAAGATTTATGGCTCCTCGATAGAGTTGACTTTCACCGGCAGCCGCGTGGCTTTGGTGAACACGCGCGCTCCATCTTACGGAGTGCTATACGTGATGATTGATGGCGCCTACGTAGGCTACGTCAACCTGTACGCGCCGCTTTTGCAATGGCAGCAAAAGTGGACCAGCCGCCCGCTGCCTTACGGCGAACATACCTTGAAGTTGATCCACTACAGCGGTGAGATTGTCAACCTGGACGCCGTTTTGATCCATACCGGGGGAACAAAGCAAACCGAAGAATTAACCACCTCTTTACCTGCCCAATGGCTTCCCTTCCCCTAACTGGCATACTAGTTGCAACAAAGGAATTGATGATTCTGCTCTTTTAAAGAATCCGGAAAATCATCAGGAGGTTAGACCTATGAACCGCGTGTTCACCATTTTATCCAAAGGATTGTGCATGCTTGCCCTTGTCAGCGCCCCGTTTTCGGGGACAGCCTTCGCAGCCAGCGCCATAAACGAGACCCCCACGCCGGCTCCATCACAGCCAACGGAGGCTGCTGCCGCACCGCAAGCCTTGCCATTTCCCACTCCTGTGCCGCCTGCGCCCGCCCAAGCCGGCGCGCTCGCACCCACCCACGTCCCCTATCCCTGGACTTTTGAGAATCCATTGCGCGGTGCGCACGCTCAAAAAGCGCAAGGCGACCTTCCTCCAGGTGAAGGAGACGGCAGCGCTGGAGCAACCATGCCCTACGTTCAGGGCTTGCAATTGCTCAGCCAGTATGGAGGTCTAGCCTATGGTGTGGCATTGAAGGACAAATACGCTTTCCTCACCCTGGGAAGTCGTTTGCTGATTCTAGACGTCTCTAATCCTGCCGCCATTAAGCTGGTGGGCAAAACCACCCAATGGACCTTCAACGCGGTTAACGTGGCTGTGTCGGGGAATTACGCCTACGTCATGGCAGACGCCAACAACGGCTTGCGCGTCGTGGACGTCAGTGACGTAACCAAACCCAAGGAAGTGGGCTACTACAAATCTACCTGGGGCAGCGACCTTGCCGTAGCAGGCACAAAAATCTACGTGGCGGAAACGGGCTGTTTGAAGATCATCGAAACCAGTACACCAACAGCTCCATATTTGCTGGGCAGTTATTGCCCTCCCATGCCAACCACCAACCAAAGCGGCTTCTACTCTGCCGCTGTGGCGCTGCATAATTCTTACGCCTTTTACGCCGTGGGTGCGTTTGGTCTACACATCGTCAATGTAGCCAACCCGCAACACCCGCAGGTGGTGGGGACGTTTGACGAGACGGGCAGCTTGAACGACGTGGTTGTTTCTGCCGACGGCGATTTCGCCTTCCTGGCGGACGGCGGTGAGTACGACGCCGCACAACTAAAAACGGTCAACAGCGGCTTGCGCGTCTTGGATGTCTCCGACCCTGCCAACCCGCAAGAAATTGGCTTCTCCGAAAGCAAAGCCATTGCCAAGAAAGTAGGTCTTTCCGCGTCTCTGGCTCTGCTTGCCAGCGGCAACGATTACGACGCTCAGCAATCCGGCGCTTCGGAAACCGGAGTCGAAGTGTTTGACGTGTCTAACCCTGCCAATCCTGCGTTTATCTCCATTTTCCCCGAAAACGGGATTGAACCCTTCGACCTGGCGCTGAATGGACAGACAGCCTATCTCGTGGATAACGGTTTTGGCTTGCGCCTGATCAACGTCACCGATCCACAGACACCCAAAAAGAGCGGAGAATACCCGGCGGTCGTGCCGCTGGACGTGTTCCAGAACGGAAATCATGCTTACCTGGCAGCCGGCTACGCCGGGTTGCAGATCATGGACGTTACCACGCCCTCCGCGCCGCAATTAAGCGGCATGCTCGACACGGGCGGGTACACGCGTGGCGTTATCGTCAGCGGAAATTACGCCTACCTGGCAGAAGGGGACGACGGCGGCGGGACAATTGACCCAACCAACATGGGTTTGCTGGTGGTGAACGTCAGCAATCCGGCTGCCCCTCAGCAGGTTGATTTCATCCAGACCGAATTTGAACCACGCGCCCTTGACCTGGTAGGACATTACGTCTACCTGGTGGGCGGAGACAACGGCGCTGGCATCATCCCGCCAGCCGGAATGGGGTTGCGCATTTTCGATATCTCCGACCCCGCCAACCTCCAGGAAGTCGGCTTTGTAATGACGCACGGCAACCCCAACAGCGTCGTCGTATCTGAAGACGGGAATTACGCCTACGTAGCAGATGGCATGTACGGCGCGGCTGGCACGGCAGACGTTACCGGTCTGGAAGTGATCTCTACAGCCAACAAAGCCGAGCCAAACTCACTGGCATTTCTGGACACGCCTGGCTACGCCTACGATGCTGACCTGGCGGGCAAATACATCTACCTCGCTGATGGTCCCAACGGCGGCTTGCGCATCATAGACGTATCCAACCCGCAAGCCCCGCTTGCCGTGAACACCTATGTCAGCGGCGGTTCTTCCTTTGGCGTTACCTTTGCGGATAACCGCGCTTATCTCGCCGATGGCTGGAACGGCTTGCAAGTCATCAACGTCGCCAACCCTGCCACCCCCTACCTGGAGGCATTTTACGTGAGCGGAAACACCGGCTTTGACGGCGGAGTGGCTGTCAGCAGCGGGACGGCTTACGTAGCTTCCGGTTTTGGCGGTTTCCTCATTTTGAAGTACGAGGACACCAGCAAATACTCCATCGCTGGAAAAGTGTTGGACCAGGACGGCAAACCAGTAGCAGACATTACCATCTCGGCGGGAACGAGTTACACGACCAAAACCAACGCCAACGGAGAGTACAAACTCGAAAACCTGCCTGCTGGCACGTACACGGTTACGCCTTCAGCTATTTTGATTGGGGTAACTTTCGATCCGGCGAACCGCGTCGGAACGGTGCCGCCCTCGGCGACGGGGGTTGATTTCCGCCTGGTGCCAATCACCAATTGTCCCAATCTGATCAAAAACGGCGATTTCGAAACCGACAGCGACTGGTATTTACCCGTTACCCGCTATCCGGCAGGTTTCAGCAGCAGCCTTGTCCAGGAAGCAGCCGCAGCTTATTCTGCTGACGAAGCTTACTCCGGGGCGCGCTCGCTGCGCGTTGGAATTGTGGATGCAGCCAAGAACGTATACAGCTACTCGTCTGGTTGGCAGCAGGTTACTCTTCCCAGTAGCCTTACCAGTGCTACGCTGCGCTTTTACCTCTACCCGCTCAGTGTGAACGGAATTGACCCCAGCGGGGACGTTCAACTGATGATCCTCTTGAATAACAACAAAGTGGAAGTGGAACGCCTGGTGTCCACGCGCAGCGACAGCCGCGCCTGGACGGCTTACTCGTTTGACGTGAAAAAATACGCCGGGAAAACGATTTGGGTGTATTTTGGCGTGGTCAACAATGGCTACGCCGCCAACATGGCAATGTATGTGGACAACGTATCTCTGGAGGCTTGCACACCCTAGCAATGGACGATGAGGATTGACTATGCTGAACCCTGTGCAAGGAGGAGGTTCCCATGAAACCTGGAAAATGCTTGCTCGCTAACGTGGATAAAGGCGAGGCTAAAGGCAAAGATGAATGCAAAGAAAGAAGCAAAGAAAGAAGCAAAGATAAAAGCAAGCGCGTGGTCTTTCGCCTGACGATATTCACGCTGATAGCAGCGGTGTTGCTCTCTCTGGCTGCAGCGGGCAAGCCCGCCCACGCCGCGCCTGGTGTGGCGGACGGCACGCCAACCCCGCCTGCGCCCCAGGCGCCAGCCAAGCTGGCAGGTGCGGAATCTTACACCCCGGGCAGGGCTGCTGTCGTTTGGCCATGGAAACAGGAAAACCCCGAACCCAAGGCGCGCCACCTGGCAAGCCAGGCGCCCTTGTCTGCCAAGAATGGAAACGACGCGATCTCCATGGCGGCGGTTGACCCGGCAAACAACATCACTGGACTGGGGCAGATGGGCGGTGCATCTTTTCGCGTGGCTGTCAGCGACGGCTACGCCTACATTGGCTCTGGTTTTCGACTGACCGTACTGGACGTTTCCAACCCTGCCATGCTCAGTGTGCTGGGTAAGACCAGTTCGAGTTGGGCGGACGAAGTATTGGGCATCACCGTGCGCGGCAATTACGTTTACGTCGCCGCCGGAAACGAGGGCTTGCGCGTCGTGGACGTCAGCGACCCGCACAACCCGCTCGAAGTTGGTTTTTACAACACTCCCGGCTACGCCTGGGACGTGTTTGTCAGCGGCAGTTTTGCCTACGTGGCAGACGGGGAAACCGGGTTGCAAGTCATTGACGTTACAACCGCTTACGCCCCCCAATTTAAAGGCGCCCTGGATACCCCCGGCACGGCGATGGACGTAGTCATTTCCGGCAGCACTGCCTACGTCGCCGACGAAGACCAGGGGCTGCGCGTGCTGGACGTGAGCAATCCGGCGGCTCCCACTGAAGTCGGCTTCTTCAAAACCGCCAGTCGCGCCGTTGGACTGGCTTTTTCTGGCGCTTACGTCGACGTCCCCGCCGACCCCGACCGACCGCGCCTCATTGACGGACCCAACCGCTCCGCCCCGAAAGAAATTGGCGCCCTGGATACGCCGGGCAACGCCTACGCTGTGGACATCAACCCGGTTACCAACACCGCCTTTGTGGCGGATTCCGGGGCAGGCTTGCGCGCCGTGGATATTTCCACAAAAACCGCCCCGAAAGAAGTAGGGCAGTTTGACGTGGCGGGTTGCTATGCAAACGACATCAAAGTTGCCGGCAGCTATGCCTACCTCATTGATACAGCGCACGGCTTGCGCGTTTTGAACATCACCAATCCCAGCGAGCTTTCACAGGTTTTTCTATTCAATTCCCCCGCTCCCACGGACATCGAAGTGTATAACAATTACGCCTACGTACCGGCTGGCAGCGCCGGGCTGCGCGTGCTGGATATTTCCAACGCGGCTGAACCGCTGGAAAGCGGCTTTTTTGACACCCCCGGCTACGCCTACGCGGTGGACGTGTTCGTCCCTGAAGGGTCACAAAAAATCTACGCTGCCGTGGCGGACTGGGATAAAGGTTTGCGCGTCATTGACGTCTCCAAACCAACCGCCCCTTACGAGGTGGGCGCGCTGGATACGAGCGGCATGGCTCGCGACGTGGAGGTTCTCTTTCCCTACGCTTACGTGGCAGACGACAATGGCGGCTTGCAAATCATCAACCTTAACGTTCCCGCCAATCCACAGTTGAGCGGCACCTGTTCTCAGCAGGGGTGTATGCCGCCCGGTGGCAGCGCCCGCGGTGTAAGCGTGGCAGCCAAACCGGATTCTAACCTGGTGTATGCTTACGTTGCAGATGGGGAGAAGGGCTTGCGTCTCATTGACGTCTCCGACCCTTCCAATCCATCCCAGGTTGGTTTTTACGATACGCCCGGCGAAGGTAACGACGTGGCGCTTTCCCCCACCCACGCATACGCCTACGTGGCGGACGGGTTCAGCGGCGGCTTGCAGGTGGTGAACGTAGCGAACCCTGCCAGCCTGGTCTCCCTGGGCGCTTACGATACCGATGGAAGTGTGAACGCCTTGTTTAGCGTGCGCGCCGCCGACTCGAGCACACCGGAGACGGGAGATTACGTGTTCATCGCCGACGGGCAGCAAGGGCTGCGCGTGGTGGCAATGGAGCCAACTTCCACCAGCCGCCCAACCCTGCGCGAGAAAGGCTTCTACGACACGCGCGGCTGGGCAGGCAGTTTGACTGTGGTTGGCAAGCGCGTGTACGTCGCCGATGGCGAAGACGGCGTGTGGATCCTCGAAGCGCCTGCGGCGTGGGTTCCGCATACCATCAGCGGCAGAGTGATGGATGATAAAGGCAATCCTTTGCCAGGTGCAACCATCACCGCCATAGGGGAAACCTCCACGCAAAGCGACGGGAACGGCTACTATACCCTCACCGGTTTAGCCTCCAAAGACTACACCATCTCACCCTCTCTGCCGGGGTACCTGTTCTCGCCCAGCTCCTTCAGCATTAACCTGCAAGACGACTTGTGGAACAGGAATTTCACCGGCACTAAATCCCTGGGGGAAACGTATTCAGCCAGCGGAAAAATCGTAGATGCACAAGGTCAGCCGCTTTCTGGCGTTACAATCACCGTCCTCCCTGCTGCATCGGGCAACGCATCCGCCGCTGCGGCTGCCAGCCAGATTTCCACGAATGAACTGGGAGAATATACCTTGCAGGCAGCCGCCGGGCAAGAGTATACGCTCATGCCCGAAAAACCAGGCTACGCATTTTCTCCCCCAACATTGCTCGTCGTCATCCCCAAACCCGATAGAACCCAGGCAAGCAATACCGCCTCTGCATTACAGGAGATTGTCGCCGCGTCGGTGCCCCTCTCCGCCTCCATCTCCGGGAAGATCAGTGATGAAAAGAACGCTCCCTTATCAGACGTGCTGGTCTCCACAGACTGCGGAGTGAACGCCAGCACAGCCAAAGACGGGACGTACCAACTCAGCCCGCCGCAAGGCACAAATTGCACCCTCACGCCCATCAAAAACGGCGTCCTGTTCACTCCCCCGCAAAGGCAAATCCAGGCAGACGGAATGATAAAGGACCAAAATTTCCAGGTAAACAAAAACGCCACTGCTTTACCGGGGCAGGTGGTTGACGAGGCTGGGAAACCCCTGGCAGGCGTGAACGTCGTAACAGATTGTGGTGGAAACGCAGTTTCTGAAGATGACGGCGCCTTCCTCTTGAACGTCAATTTGCAGGACCAAACCAGGTGTAAAGTGATGCTCTCAAAAACGGGCTTTACCTTCATTCCAGCGAACTGGATTGTGAGTCTGGATAGCATTGACAACGAAAGCGCGCCAGCTATCGCCTCGAAACGATTTATCGCCCTGCCCAACGTCATCAGCGGACGGATTATAGATAAAAACGGAAAGGCACTCCAGGGGGTAAACGTGGCGCTAAGCAGTGGCGAGACGGCGATCTCAGACGCTGAAGGTAAATATCTTTTCAACCTGGTGGCAGAAGGCAGCAACCTACTCACACCCAGCCTGGAAGGATTGGCTTTTTCACCGCCCACTCTGGCTGTGAGTGTGCCAACGCGTAAGCAATTCGACTTCACCGCTGAACCGCTTACTTATTCCATCAGCGGCAGGGTGCTGGACGTTCAAGGCAGCCCGATCCCCGGTGTGGCAGTCTCGGACGCCGACGGGCACACTTCCATTACAGACGGTAATGGGGTATACACCTGGACTGGGTTGGCGGGGAATTTCACGTTGACGCCGGTGAAAGAAGGCTACACCTTCATACCCGCCGCTCTGCCTGTCCTTCTGCCCGCCCAGCAAGGCAGCGAATTTGGCTTTTTGGCGCAGCCTTTGGAATTCCCCGTATCCGGCGTGGTGCGCGATGAAAACGGGCAGCCGATGGCAGGGGTTACTCTAACCAGCACTTCAGGGCGTCAGAGTGTTACCGATGCAACGGGTGCATTTTCTTATAACGAAAAAATCGGCACGCTGCAAATCACTCCCCAAAAAGAAGGCTACGTATTCTCTCCCGCTTCCCAGGAAGTAACCATACCAACACAAGGCAATCCGTTGAATTTCATCGGCACAGGCAAGGAATACAACCTCACCGGTGTGGTAAAAGAGCAAGATGGCTCTCCGTTGGGAGAGGTTGTGCTACTGGAAAATGGCAGCGAAGTAACGCGTACAGACCGCTTTGGCGCCTTCTCCCTGGCGCGCAAACCCGGCTCGTTCTCTTTCAACCTGCACAAGGAAGGCTACACCTTCGCGCCGCAACAATTGACCTTCAACCTTCCCCCTGCGGGTGGTAGCGATGGCGCACAGCAATCTGCTGTGGCGGCACCCCTCTGCCCAAATTTCATCCTCAACGGCAGTTTTGAACGAGACGAGGGTTGGGGGCTGCCCAGTGAAAAGAGCCAACCGGCAGCGGTGGCTCTGGTTGGCTTCGAGCAAGCCTATCGCGGCGCGCGCGTCGCAGCCCTAAACCCTGCCGAAGGTGCCAAAAACCCCTCCGGACACGCTTTTCTGCGGCAGAAAGTGAACATTCCCAAAAATGTAACCAGCGCCGCGCTGCGTTTTATGCTCTACCCCTTTAGTCACGCAAAACTGGATAGCAAGGGGGATTCACAGCTTGTGTTGATCCTCGACCAGCATCAAAAAGAAAAAGAACGCCTGGCAAATTTACACAGCGACGAAAGACAATGGAAGTCTTATCAGGTGGACGTGAGCAAGTATGCCGGGCAGACGATTTGGATTTACTTCGGCACTTATAACAACGGCAAAGACGGCGTCGCCGGATTGTACGTGGACGACGTGTCTTTGCAAATATGCGAAAAATAATTGTGCAAACCGACATTAAGGAGGATTCAGCCATGAACCCGAAACGATATCGAATCAAGTCTATGCTTCTCGCCACAGGATTTTTCACTCTGGCGCTGCTGCTGGCGTTTGCCAGTGGTGCAGGGGCTATGGCAGTGCAGGCTGCTGCGCCAATCGGCACCCCCCAACCGCCAACAGAGGGCGTGTCTGTCCTGGCAGTTGACGTAACTCCTCCTGCCAACCAGGTGAACCTGATCGGGCAGTTTGGCGGGGGAGTTAAGCGTTCTGCTATTGCCGGAAATTACGTCTTTCTGACGGACGGGGCGCGCATGCTCATTGTGGATAAGACCAATCCCAGCGCGCCTTCCGTAGCAGGCAAAACGGCGCTGTATTCCACCTTATTGCAAGACGTGGCGGTATCAACGGATAGCAACCGTGCCTACCTGGCGGCAGGCGATTTGGGTGTGCGCGTGGTCAACACCACCAGCAAGGCTGCCCCCGTAGAAACAGGCTTTTATTCCTGGGGAGCGAGCGCCAGCGCAGTCGCTGCGGTTTCCAACGATTACATTTTCGCCATTGATACCAGCTACGCAAAACTTTGGGTCATTAGCGTACAAAATCCAGCCGCTCCTTACCTGGCTGGCTCCAGCGCTTCCATGACGGGCGTGCCGCAGGCGTTTACAGTCAAAGGGGATTACGCCTACGTGGTTACATCGGCAAACCTTCTCCTGCAATACGACATCAGCGGGGCGTACATCACCAGCCCCAGCCTGGTAACTACGGTTGATCTGACAGCCCTGACCACACCCCTCACCAACCCGGTGGACGTGGCAGTGGATAACAGCACAGCCACCACGTATGCCTACGTAATCGGAATGCAGGGGCTGCGGCGCATTAACCTCAGTACCCAGGCGCAAGTCAGCAGCTACACGCATTCATCTCCCATGAAAGGAATTGACCTGGATGCAACGGATGGCTCGGTATACCTGGCGCTGGAAAACTACGGCTTGCAGGTTTTATCGCTCGATTTAAGCACAGTGCGCGGCACGTTTACCGCTTCGCCGCCTTATTCCATGCTAGATGTAAAAAAATCCGCCGCTTACCTGTACGCAGTGGATAAAGATTTCGGTTTGCGCATCATCGCTTTACCCATCGTCTGGACGACTCCCCCGATGACGCTGAATCAGGTGGCGATTTACCATTCCGCCCTGGCGCGCGACGTGAACGTCTCCGGCGGATACGCCTACCTGGCGTCGGGAGATGCCGGGTTGAACGTGGTGTCAGTTTCCAACCCCTCCAGCCCAAGCTACACCAGCGGATACGTAACCACCGGGTTGGCGGCGGGGATTAAAATCTCCAGCAGCCGCGCTTACCTGGCGGAGTTTAACGTTTCCGCTAACGGCGGGCTGCAAATCATGGATGTGTCCGCGCCCGCTTATCCCGTACCAGTTGGCTCGCCAGTAGCCGTCAGCGGGAACGCCGGCTCCAGCGTGGACA
Source organism: uncultured Anaerolineaceae bacterium (assembly GCA_964524425.1). GTDB lineage: Bacteria > Chloroflexota > Anaerolineae > Anaerolineales > DRKV01 > JBAXBF01. The sequence continues at coordinate 10,049 of CAZGDA010000074.1, forward strand.
TCTCCAGCGGCTACGCTTACGTGGCTGCCAGCACCGCCGGTTTACAGGTGATAAGCCTGTCTGCCACCCCAACCACGGTGGCTTCCTTCAGCCTCAGCGAGAGTCCACCCCCCTGGAATTACGACGTAGTCAAATCTGGCGATTATGCCTACCTGGCTTACGGCAGCCGCGGGCTGCGCATCGTCAACGCCCCATCAAACCCCAGTGGCACATTAACAGAAGTTGGTTTCTTCGATACCCCCGGCGATGCGCGCGCCCTTGCGATCAACGGCAATTACGCTTACGTTGCAGACGGCAACACCGGTTTACAAGTCATCAATATTAGCAACAAAGCCAGCCCCTCCTATGCAGGCTCTGCGCCCCTCGTCCAGGGCGAAGCCCAGGACGTGGTCATCTCCGGCAGCTACGCCCTCGTGGCAGCCGGGACGGGTGGTTTGCGCGTCTTGAATATCTCTAACCCCGCCACACCCAGCGAAGTGGGCTATTACGATACCCCCGGTTTCGCCTCTCGTCTGACGGTGGACGGAAGTTACATCTACCTGGCAGATGACGGCGGCGGTCTCTTCGTCCTTCAACAATCCTCCACCCCGCCCCCGGGACCTTACGTAGTCAGCGGCAAGGTGATGCTCACTGGCAGCCAGTCCGGGTTATCCGGAGCCGTGATTTCCTCCAGCTTTGGAGTGAGCTCAGTCAGTGACGCCAGTGGAAATTACGTACTCACCGGCGCGCCGGCAGGCGCCTACACCCTTAGCGCCAATCTCACCGGTTACACCTGCTATCCCAGCACGTTGACCGGCAGCGCCCCCACGGACGTGAGCAACAAGAATTTCAATTGCACACCGGTTCCGGTGGGACCCTATAGCATCTCCGGCAAAGTAACCCACGTGGATACAGCCAATCCGATTGCTGGTGTGGTCATTTCCGACGGGACGCACACAGCCACCACCGACGCCAGCGGAAACTACACCCTTTCCGGGCTTCCGGCGGGTTCTTACACCCTCAGCGCGGCGATGAGTGGATATACGTTCACCACCACCTTCGCCAATCCGGTCGTCATCACTAGCGCCAGCCAGAGCGGCAAGAATTTCCTCGGCACTCCTGGAGCAGGCAGCGGGTATTCCATCAGCGGACGCATCACCGACAACACCCTCAACCCGATTGCCGGCGTCACGGTCTCCGATGGCACACGCAGTGCCCTGACGGATAGTAGCGGCATGTATACCATCAGCAACGTGCCGTATGGCAGTTTCATCCTCGTCCCCAGCAAGGACGGTTACAGCTTCTCACCCGCTTCTATGGGCGTAGCCGTACCCCCCAGCGCCAGCGGCAGAGACTTCAAAGCAACCATCAACCCGCCTTACACCATATCCGGCAGAATAACGGACACCAGCGGCAATCCGGTCGCCAACGTTACCATAACAGATGGCAACGGGCGCAGCACTTCGACAGACGCCAACGGGAATTACACCATGACCGGACTGGGCGCCGGCACCTTCACCCTCACGCCCTCCAAGAGCGGCTTCACTTTCACCCCCACTACCATCGTCGGTTCAGTACCGCCGAACGCCATCAACAAAGATTTCACAGCCTTGCCATCGCCAACTTACACGGTTTCCGGTAGAGTGGCAGACCAGTATGGGAACGCCATCGCCGGTGTAACCGTGATGGATAAAGACGGGCGGAGCGCTCTTAGCGACGACGGCGGGAATTACACGATCAGTGGCATACCCCAGGGTGGTTATACCATCACCGCCTCGAAGAGCGGTTATCTATTCTCGCCCGCAGAGTTAAATGGCAGCCTGCCGCCCAACGCCACCGGTCAGAACTTTATCGGTATGCTTGTCGGACCACTGACGCCTTCGGTTACCCCTGGTGTAACGCCAACGCCTTCCATTACACCCTCACCTTCTGTTTCACCATACCCGGGGACGTATACCATCTCTGGCGTCGTTCAGGATGGAGTCGGCGCTCCCCTCGCCGGGGTCAGCGTATCTGACGGAATAGGGCATTACGTGGTAACCGACGCCAGCGGCAGTTACTCCCTATCGGGGTTGGCGGCGGGTGCCTACACAGTTGCCCCCGCCAAAGCCGGGTACTCCTGCTCGCCAGTCAACCGCCAGGTAACCCTGCCACCCAACGCCGTAGCCAACTTCACCTGCAGCGCCCAGGCTTTTTCCTCGATTTCGGGGATGATCATAGATGGCGGCGGCAGCCCCATCGTTGGCGTAACCATTTCAGACGGAGCCGGGCACACAGCCGTGAGCGACAACGACGGCAAATATACCCTCACCGCTCTGGCAGCAGGCACGTACACCATCACGCCCTCCAAAGCGGAATATTTATTCTCACCGGCGCTGCGCACGGTTACCGTCCCACCAGACGCTGCTAACGTCAATTTTTACGGCACAAGCGGTGTGGTGGAAATCATCGTCAACGGCGGATTTGAAAAGAACGAAGCCTGGGTGATGCCGTACGAACGGGCGGGCTATGCAATGGACAGCGGGGTGGAAATTCAACTGGAATTGACGCCCTCGCCGCAGACGAATCTGTTGCTGCGTGAGGCGGTCGCATCTTACGACGCCCAGGAAGTGCACAGCGGCAACCGCTCTATGCGCGTCGGCATCCTCGACCCGGCTAAAAACGTGCTCAGTTATTCTTCCGGGCGGCAGAAGGTGTTTATCCCTGCGGGAGCCAAATGCGCCACGCTGCGCTTCTGGCTTTTCCCACGCAGCGAAAAAGGCACCGATAGCGCCGACTTCCAGATGGTCAGCGTTCTGGACGAGAACCTCAACCAGATCCAGCGCGTGCTGACCCTGCGCAGCGACGAGCGTAACTGGAAATTCTTCGATTACAACCTCGATCTGGCGAAAGTGCGCGGCAAGATGGTTTGGGTATATTTCGGAGTGTTCAACGACGGCTACAATAGCGTCATGGCAACCTACGTGGATGACGTCTCGTTGCAAATCTGCTCAAAAGATGTACCGCCGCTGCCCCCGCTGACCAGCACACCAACAGTGCTACCGCAACAATAGTTCCCCCCCCCAAAAA
>CAZGDA010000075.1:0-12975 GCA_964524425.1 uncultured Anaerolineaceae bacterium
GGATGCGCGCTCGCAGCAAGACACGATTAAATGGTTTGAACAAATAATCCTCCGCGCCCAACTCGATGCACTTCACTACGCTATCCATGTCATCCAATGCGGAAATCATAATTACAGGGATATTTCGCAGGTCGGGGTTTGTTTTGAGACGCTCTAGAACGTCAAAACCGCTCATTTCCGGCATCATGATATCCAGGAGGATAATATCCACTTTCTGGCTTTTCAGGATTATAAACGCCTCCGCTCCCCGGGAAGCAGTAATTGCCTTGAGCCCATTGCGCACCAACCAACGCGAGAGCATATCACGGTTATTCTCATTGTCATCCACAACTAAAACTACACCAGAAAGGGCATCCATTTTAAAATCCTTATATATATTTGCCTGCCTCAGTAAGTGTAAAAACCCGTATTGCAGCCTCACCGCCCATAGGACATTGATACTCGCACACTCCACAACCAATACACAACTCTTTGACGACGTAAGGACGTTGCAATACCTCTGTGCTTCCTTGCACTTGTTCCAGGCGAATGGCTTTTTCTGGTAAGGGGCAAGCTTCTTCGCAGACAATGCAGGGTGTATCGTACACCCAGGGTAGGCAGCGCTGGCGGTCTACCCGCGCCAGACCAATCGGCGTTACCTGTTTTTCCTCCAAGTTTAATGAAGGTATGGCGCCTGAAGGACAAACTTGCCCGCAGGCATTACATGGATAACTGCAATAACCAATACGCGGCACCAATTGCGGTGAGAATACGTTGCTCCATGCGCCTTCAAAAAGGGTGGGTTGTAAACCTTGCGTGGGGCAGACGCGCACACAGGCTCCACAGCGAATACACAACGCATCAAAATTTGTCAACCTGGCGCCCGGAGGACGGATGTATATTGCCGGTTCGCGGTGGCGGGCGCTTTCTGTGCCTGCTAAAGCAGTTATGGCTAGTGCGCCGGCGAATGTGAGGAGTGCGTCTCGACGGCTAAGGTCATATTCCTGGGTTTTGGCTGGTTTCCAACCGGAAACATGCCAGCGGAAATCCACGTCCTCTCGCTTGCAGGCAACAATACAATCGTAACAGACGGTGCACTCTGCCGGGTCGCTTTGGTAATTGTCCTGCGAATTAATTGTATCCATTGGGCAAGCGGGAGTGCACAGAGCGCATCCGCTACATTTCTCACCCACGGCGCGGCGCAAGAGAGCGAAGCGCGCAATCAACCCCAACAACCCGCCTAACGGGCATAGATAGCGACACCAGAAGCGCTCTGCACGCCAGTTTAGTGCTACAAGAAAGATAAACAATAGGGCGATGGGGACGGCGTGTGTAAAAACCGGTTGAATTTCTCCAATCAATGGATATATCAGCAGGCGGTGGATTGTGTCTAATCCGTCACTCAAGAAGGGGTACTGGTATAGGAAACCTTCTGTCTGATTGATGGCGAAGGATAGAGCCGGAAGAAAGGCGCTGCCCATAGTGCGATTTAGAATTGTGATGGGGTCAAGAAAGATTAACGCCTGGCTGCCGAATAACGCAGTGACAAGAATCAATCCTAACAACGCGAATTTCCATGTGCGCCAACTATGCGGGGGTTGAGCGACGACGAGCCGCTTTGAGGGACGGGGCGGTGTAATCCATTCCAGCAGGGTACCCAACGGGCAAAACCATCCACACCATACTCTACCCCAAACCAGGGTAACAATCAACGTAATAAACACCAACCACCAACCCGCTACCAGCCCCCGCGCAACGATCCCTGAAGTCAGCATCACCAAGGGATCTAGATTAAAAAACAATTTCGTTAACGGTGAGGGTGTGATCTGGTATCCAGATACAACCAGGATATACAAGAACAGGAGGAGGGTACCTGTTTGTACGCCCTGGCGCAATCGTCTGAGGAGGGTGGGTTTCAAAGCGAAAGCTCCTCAACCTTCAGCGACTGAACGTCCATTGTTCCCAGACCCATATCTGCTGCTGCCTGTATGTAGCCAATGTCTGCGCCTGTCAATCCAAAGAGGGTGGTGGCGTAGGCATCTGCGGCGACAATATCGTGGCTGGCAATCACCGTGTTGGTTAATTTGACGTCGTCCAGATTCCCACCGGTGGGTCCATTGCTCATTAAGATACGCACGGCGTCAATCACGGTCAACGTGGGACGCACGCGGCTGACCAGGTCGGCGACGCGCTGCCCCATGTTGGCGTGGATCATGCCTGGGCGGGTGATTACACCCAGCAAGTTTTTACCTCCTAACGACAGACGCGCCAGGCTGTGGTGTTTGGCGATGGGTACGTTAATGAATACGTCGGCGTTAAGCACGTCCTGGTAAAAGCTCCATTCTTTCAGGTCTCTCCCATCAGGGATAGCCGTATTTTGATATTTGTTACGATTCATCAGCTCCATTTGTCCACCGGCAGCAGAAACTGCGTCGCCAATCCCGCTGCGGGCGTAGGCGCTCTCAGCGCTTCCCCCAAAGGGGTTATCCATCACGCGCACACGTTTTGCCCCGGCGCCCAGGCACAAGCGCACGAGAGTTGCAACGACATCCGGGTTGGTTGTGGCGGCGTATTCAAATGAGTAATAATCTGTGCAGATATTGGGCTTTATGACAACATCCGAACCCGGCTTGACAAAGCGCTCGATGCCGCCGATGGCAGCGATGGCAGCTGTTGTGATTTTAGCAGCGTCGTTGCCGCGGGCAACTGCCAGATATGCCTGTTCAGCGGCTGGCGCTTGTGCGTTGTTGGATGGTACATCTGTATTGACGATGGGGGCTACGGCGGAAGCTGGGTTTTCTTGCGGTTGGGCTTTTTGCGTTGGTGGTGGAACGCTTGGGACGACGTGGGTTGGTTGTGTGGCGGACGGGCGGGATGCGACACAGGCGGTCATGCTGCCCAAGCCAGCCATCCCTAAAAGGCGTAAAAACTCTCGTCGGCTTATTATTTTTTGATAGGTATTCATAGAATACTCCTTTTGGTTGTGTCGTAAACTAAAAAAGACTACCCAGGTAATAATAATCTGAATTTATCCGTTCACACTATAACATTTTATCATTAAAGCATGGCTTGCATTGACACATATAGGTTTTTCTAATACAATGCTGAAGTTAGATACCTATAGGGAACTAGAGCACCAAGGGAGAAAGAAAGCGCATTATTATGATTTCAGGCGGATATAGTAAGATTATTTTTAGAAGCTTTACATTTATTGTGATCGCAATGTTGATTTTCATTATTTTGTTGGGGCAGGTTTATGCCGCTCCTATTCAACCTTCTTCGACGAATGCAAAGCTGACTCCTTCTCCCACGTTTGACCCGGTGCAGAATCAAGGCAGCAGCACGTCAATAACCATCGCTTCCGTAATTTTGATGTTAATTGTCTTAATCAGTATGGCAGTTTTTCTCCTGCGTGCACGTTCCTGACATCCGCCATAATGTAAAAAAAGCGGAGAAGGCTATCGCTCTCCGCTTGAAAAACAGAATTTATTCAAACGATTATTGTGGCTTATGCTTCTGCTGAAGGAGCATCGGATGGTTCAGCTTTCCCTTTGCCTTTTACCGCTTCAAAGCGCGTTTTTTGTTCTTCTAAGATCACCTGCCCGCGTCTTTGAACGTCGGTAGCCAAATCTTGGGTCATCTTGGATAATTCATCTGCCCAAACTCGAGTTTCCTCCATGGCTGTCTCGGCTCGCGAACGAGCTTCTTGCAGTGCTTTTTCCGCATACATACGCGCCTCTTCCGTGGAGGCGACGGCTTTATCTTTTAATTCAATGCTTTTATCGCGGATATAAGTGCGTGTTTCTTCTCCAGATTGAGGCGCCATAAGCAAAGCTGCCGCAGCCCCAGCCAGTCCGCCAATCAGGAAACCGATAAAATACGCCCCGAATTCGTTATCTTTCTCTGCCATAGTTTTCTCCTTAAAAAATGTGCTTATTTTTTCTTAGACAAACTAAACAACTCTGTTAATTTTTGCAGCGCAGCCAGATACCCGTTTAGTTGAATAATCGGTTCTGCCAGATGATCGCTCAAAAATATGGTTGTGCCGCGCAGTGTGCTGACTGTTTCATTCGTAGATTCCAGAATGGGTTTCACTTCATTTTGGAGCAGATTGATCAAACGCGCTAGCTGCACTACCAAAATAACTAGAACAAACCCCACCAGCAAAGATTCAAGCGCCATAAAGATAATGAAGATGTCTCTGATCTGTTGTGTACGCTCGCCGTCTGCCATTAAAAACCAAACTGCCAGCACTACCACCGCTAGAAGAATGACAGCAACCAAAGCCGATATCACAACAACTTTGTTATTCTTGCTGTTATCAGCAGCCGGATTTGCAGTTGAGACATCCTCCGGCAACGGTGTACTTACGTCAGGATTCTGGGTAATATTATCATCCATACTCATAAAATTATACCATACTTAAAGTGCTTAGGATGAGGTGGATTTAGCCACTAAATGGGTAAGCTCATCCAACACGCGGGCGAGTTCACCAACCATGGGGCTGTCTCCCGTTTCTTGATAGACGTGCAAGAGACTGCGATAATACCATAGAGACCCATCCCGCCTGCCGGTAAAGCGTTCCCAGGTTTTTTCGCCAATCTGGCGATAGCTGGATAAGATTGCCCGGGCGTTGTACAATTTATCTGCCAGGGACACACGCCTAACTTCGGGAGACGCATTCCACAAGTGGGCGATGTAAGCTTCTTTACGCTCGCGCCAGGGTGGTTTGGGGGTGGTAAATGAGTCCGAACAACCTAATACGATGTCTGCCACGCGTTCGCCAAAGCGGCTGCGGATTTCCTGGAGAGTGCGCATGCCACCCTGGTCTTCCACTGCGTCGTGTAGCAAGGCGCCAATTGCCTCATCCTCGTCGCCACCGTCTTCCAGCACGAGAGCGGTTACTCCTAACAGGTGGGCAATATAAGGGACGTCGGTACCTTTACGCATTTGCCTGGCGTGTAAGGTCGTCGCGTACACCAATGCTTCTTCAAAGCGGGTAGATAGGAGCGATTTGCGCATGTGCTCTATGAACATAGCTTTAGTATAATAGATTCCAACGTTAAAAGAAAGAGATTCAAGATATTTTTCATTTAATACGCATTGGCAAACCAGCTACCATGAAGATCACTTCGTCGGCTGCTTGGGCGAGCCGTTGATTGGCGCGCCCAAGCACGTCGCGATATACTCTGCCCAAAGGGTAGGGTGGTACAAGCCCCAAGCCTACTTCATTTGAAACAAGCACCCAGAGTGCGTTCATTTTTTGGTAGGCGGCTAGCAATTCATTCACTTCTTCATCCAGAATTGCCTGCGATTGCGCATCCGTGTAAGGCTCTGGCAGGGTGCTGATTACGTTGCTTGCCAGCAGAGTTATACAATCTAGTAAAATCACCTCAGCATCTCTGGCGAATGTGAGAATAGCAGCCGCGGTCTGGCGAGGCGCTTCGAGCGTTTGCCAGTCCCGCGGACGCCCGGAGCGGTGTTGCTGAATGCGGATGCGCATTTCCTCATCGTGAGCTTGCGCGGTGGCTACGTATACGACCGGTTTTGCCAGGTCGGCAACGATGTTTTGGGCATAATCGCTCTTGCCGCTGCGCGCTCCACCCAACACTAAAATTAACTTCTTGTGCATATCCTGCCGCCTTTTCAGACACAAAAAACGAATAAAACGACCGTTTCGCAAATCTCGATCGTCATTCCCAAGACATCCCCGCTTACTCCGCCAATTTTACTGCGTGCCCAGGTGATGATGGAAAAGAGCGCCACTAGCGCCACCAGCGCTGCGATGATACCTCGCTGCCCTGTGAATATTATGACTATGACGGGCAGGACTGCAGCCAGGAGAATATCTTGTAGAGAAATATCCCGGGCGAAAGCAACTCCCAAGCCGTCTCGGTGTGCACGCGGTTGGATGGCTACCAGCAAAACCATCCAGCGCGCTAGCAATGGTGCAACCAATAGTCCCCAATGGAAATCCAACCCACTCCAACCAGGGAAACTGATCTTTTGTACGGTCAGCGATGCAATGCCAGCATATTTCACAATCAAGGCGATTGCTATTCCGGCTACCCCAAAAGATCCCTTGTGCACGTCCTTGAGGATTTCCAGGCGCCTTTCGAGTGGGACAGACGCGAAAAAGGCATCACAGCAATCTCCCAACCCATCTAAATGCAAACCACCGGTCAATACAACCCAGGCTGCGAGGGTTAAAGCTCCTGCCGCCGTTTGCGGGAGGAGGAGACGAATTCCGTAATGAAAGCCGAGAAGGATTACCCCCAGCAAACCGCCTATCCAGGGAAACCAAACAGCCATGCGCGAAAAAGAGGCAGGTGAGGTCTGTTCCCCAGGAACAGGGATAATGGTTAAAAAGCGAATAGCCTGTAAGAGAGCACGCATCTCACCCTTATTTTACTCGATTAAGCTTCGTTACACGAAAATCCATAAAATCCATTCTGTGAAGATTGAAAGCCGGGTGAGTAATCGAAGCTCACCTGTCAAAGCAAATCTGGCTCTGGTATAATAAATTATTATGTCTCATTCAAGCAAAGGTTATCTCATTGCCATTCTTGCCACAGCATTCTGGTCTTCTACTGCCATATTTATCCGGTACCTGACGAATGATTACAACATGCAGCCGTTGTTGCTGGCGTTGTGGCGCGACGCGTTTGTGGTGTTTGCGTTAGGAATTGCCCTGTTTTTTTTCCGTCGTTCTCTGCTCAAGCTTCAAACGGGAACGTGGCGTTTCTTTTTATTGTACGGAGGGATACTGGCAGTTTTTAATTCCATGTGGACACTGTCTGTGCAACTCAATGGAGCAGCGGTCTCCACTGTGCTGGCGTATGGTTCGGCAGGATTCACAGCGCTTTTAGCCTGGTGGCTATTCAAGGAACAATTAAATCTTGCGAAAAGCCTGGCAGTCATTTTCAGCTTGAGCGGATGTGTTTTGGTGGCTGAAGCATACACGCTGGAGATGTGGATTAGAAATCCGCTTGGGATAGCAACGGGAATACTTTCTGGGCTTTTGTTTGCCGTTTACAGTCTTATGGGCAAGGAATCAACGCGGCGGGGGTTAAACTCCTGGCATACGCTACTTTATTCTTTTGGTTTTGCTGTACCTTTCATCCTGCTCTTTAACCTGATTCCTGGGCTGCCAGGAAAAGCAGAGTCGCTGCGGGCAATTCTCCCTTCCCTGCCATGGGAAGCCTGGCTCGTTTTAATCGCCCTGGCTTGGATCCCCACGATTGGTGGATACGGATTGTACGTTGTCTCGATGAATTATCTGCCTGCCAGTGTGGCTAATTTAATTTGTACCCTAGAGCCAGCCATGACAGCCGTGCAGGCATATCTTTTACTAGGCGAGCGGTTAACGTTTCTACAGGTTGTGGGCAGCGTATTTATTATCTGCGGTGTGCTGCTTGTGCGGCTTAGTGAGCGAATCAAGACCCAAAATCAAATCAGTTACCAACCATGAACGAAAAAACACTCATCACTTTAGAATATCCACGCGTGCTAGAACGGCTGGCAAAGCATACCTCGTTTGCTCTTTCTGCGGAGAAAGCGTTACGATTACATCCCACCTCCGTATTACAGGAAGCGGTACGCCGGCAGAAGATCACCAGTGAAGCACGCCAGTTGCTCGAACTTCACCCAGTCTCTATTGGTGGCGTGCGCGACGTCCGCCAGCCGGTTAATGCCGCCAGGCGTGGAATGATCCTCACTCCGTTGGAATTGCTTGACGTTCAGTCCACGCTCGTTGCGGCGCGGGATTTGGGACGCACATTCGAGCGGTTCAATAACGCCTTCCCTCATCTCAGTGAAATTGTCAGTCAGCTTCCCAAGGCGCCCGGACTGGTGGATGCCATCTCGCGGGCTGTTTCTGAACGCGGAAATATTTTAGACACTGCCTCGGCGCGTTTACAAACCATTCGCAGCGAGATACGCGTCACGCACGATCGTTTGCTCAATCGTCTACAGCACATGGTCAACGATCCACAGATTACACCCTACCTGCAAGAAAGCCTGGTAACTCAGCGTGAAGGGCGCTATGTGATACCGCTTAAAGCGGAGTTCAAGGGCAGAATCAAGGCAGTTGTCCACGACCAGTCCGCTTCTGGAGTGACTCTATTCGTCGAGCCGCTCAGTGTGCTGGAAATGAATAATAAATTCAAAGAACTTCAATTAGAGGAAAGGGAGGAAGAACAACGCATTTTAGCTGCCTTGTCTCAGCAAGTTGCTGAATATGCAGAGCAAATCCTCTATTCTGCTGAAATTTGTGCCCGGCTTGATCTTGCCTTTGCGTGTGCAAAATATGCCCAGGAACTTGGCGCCAGTGAACCGATATTGCGTCCCAGGCAGCCAGCCAGAGATCAGTCTCACCCTGGTACTTTGATTCGCCTCTGGCAAGCCCGGCACCCTCTCTTGAACCCTGAAAGTGTCGTTCCGGTGGATATCGAACTCGACCCGCAGACGTTTTCTATGGTCATCACGGGACCCAATACCGGTGGGAAAACCGTATGCTTAAAGACAATTGGTTTACTAGTTTTGATGGCGCAGTCTGGTTTGCACATCCCTGCCCAGCCACCTTCCGAATTGAGTGTTTTTCAACACGTCTTCGCTGACATAGGCGACGAGCAGTCCATTGAACAATCTCTTTCGACATTTTCGGGGCACATCACCAACATCATCCACATACTTAAACGCGCCGATGTGCGCAGCCTTGTGATTCTCGACGAGCTTGGCGCTGGAACTGACCCACAGGAGGGAGCTTTGCTGGCACGTGCACTGTTATCTTACCTGCTGGAAAAACGGATTACCACGATGGTTACCACACATCACCCGGAACTGAAAGCCTTTGCCCACGCCACAGCCGGAGTAACCAATGCAGCCGTAGAATTTGACATTGAATCCATGCAGCCAACTTACCGGCTTATTATCGGCATCCCCGGCAAATCTAATGCGCTGGCTATTGCGCAACGGCTGGGGCTTCCGCAAGAAATCATTAATAATGCACGCGCCCAGATTAGCGCGGAAGATTTGCGCGCCGAGGACTTGCTGGAAGAAATTCACCGCCAGCGCGACAAGGCACGCTGTGCGCGAAACGCCGCCGAAAAAGCCGCCCGCGAAGTAGAAACTCTGCGGAAGGATTTATCGCGGCGGTTAGCAAGTATCGCAGACGAGCGCAGCAAACTCCTCGATGAGGCGCGGCTGGAAGCCAGCCAGGAATTGGCGGATTTGCGCCGTGAAATTGAGCAAATGCGCCGTTCTCTACAACAGGCACGCCAATCCCAAGCGCCGCTTGAAACGTACCTGGAAAGGGTCAGTGAGTTAGAAGAGGACATTGAAGAAGCCGGAGAAATTCTCGTGGAGCAAAGCAACCAGGAGACAACGATGGAGGAATTGCCTTCTGTTTCAACGATGGGGCTGACGAACTTACCCATTGTTGTTGGCACAAAAGTGTTTTTGAAATCTTTGGGAGCAGAAGGAGTGGTAACCGCTATAAACGATGAGCAAGAGGAAGCGGAAGTGCAAGTAGGGGTGATGCGGATGCGGGCGCGTCTTTCTATGTTAAATGCAGTTGCGGCACCGACGCCTTCCCCAGGCGCGAATGCGACGAGTGAATTTATTCCTCTCGTCAAGCCGGATGGGGAAGGGATGTTCCACGCCTCACCGGGTATGGAACTGGACCTGCGCGGCGCGCAAGTTGAAGACGCACTGGAGCGTTTAGACCGCTATCTTGAAGCGGCTTACCTTGCCGGGCTACCTTTCTGTCGCATCATACACGGCAAAGGCACGGGAAGATTACGCGTTGCAGTACGTCAATTGCTTTCTCGCCATCCCACCGTTTCGTCGCACGAAAACGGGCGGGAGGGAGAAGGTGGTGATGGCGTTACGATTGTTAAGTTTGGCAGCTAACAGATTTCGTGTGGAGAGATTGGCTTATGGAAGAGAAAATCAAAGTCGGCTATATCGGTTTAGGGTTAATGGGAAAACCAATGGCGCGCAACATTCTCAAAGCCGGTTTTCCGGTTGTTGTGCATAACCGCAGCCGCGCAGCCGTTCGGGAATTGGTAGGAGAAGGCGCACAGGAAGCACATTCGGCGGCTGAAGTTGCTGCGAGAGTGGACGTGGTGTTTACGAACCTGCCGGATACTCCCGACGTCTTGAATGTTGCCCTCGGCGCGCAAGGTGTGATTGAAGGTGCACACCCTGGATTAATCTTTATTGATAATTCCACTATACAACCGGCGGTTGCCCGCTCGATTGCGGAAACAATGGCAGAAAAGGGTGTTCTTTGTCTTGATGCGCCAGTGAGCGGTGGACAAGTGGGCGCACAGCAAGGCACACTTACCATAATGGTGGGAGGTGCAGCGGAAGCTTTAGAACGCGCCAGCCCGGTTTTGATGGCAATTGGAAAGAGCGTTACACACATTGGTGCGGCGGGGTCGGGGCAGGTAGCCAAAGCGGCGAATCAGCTCATGGTGGCTGCGCAAATGGTGGCTATGGGAGAATTGCTCATCCTGGCAAAGAAATCTGGTGCAGACCCGCAAAAAGTGATCGAGGCGATTCGCGGCGGAGCGGCGCAATGCTGGACTCTCGACCAAAAACCAGCGCGCCTCTTTGCTGGAAACCGCACACCGGGTTTTAAGGCGTACATGCAGGCGAAAGACCTCAACATCATCGTTGAAACGGCGCGGCAGTACGGCGTGGCAATTCCCAGCGCAGCCCTGCACACGCAATTGTTCAACGCCATGCTGCAAATGGGTTTCGCAGAACAAGACAACTCTGCCGTTATCGCGGTGATTGAAGCTCTATCTGGTGTTGCCCTTATGGATGAATGAAAAAGGGTCTGTAGACAAAGCGATCGTTATGGATTGTGAATAATGGCAGGTATTGGATGCGGGTTATCCAGACGGATGCCATGCCCGCGCACAGTGATAATATACTCGTGTTGAGTGTCTACCTCTGCGAGGCGTCCGCGCAAACGGCGGATAAGCGCATCTAATGCCTGTTCGGATACACCAGCAGAGTCTTCTTTTCCCCACACAGCGGTGATGATTTCCGCGCGTGAAGTTACTTGATCCGTCTGTTGGCAAAGCGCCTCTAACAGGTTAAATTGCAAAACAGATAAGGGTGGTTTAATCTCTTTGCCATTTACTAAAACACGGCGCGAACGTTTATCCACTGTTAATCTGCGCTGTGCGTCTTCCTCTCCTGCAATTCTCTCCATGGCTTTCTCTTTACCTTCTAATGGCGCGGTTGCGTCTGAACTGACCAGCACAAATTGCTGCGCCAGTGCTATCTGGATAATATCCTCTTCCTGTAATAGTTGAGGTTCAACAACTGGCACGCCATTACAATGCGTACCATTTTTACTGCCTAAATCTTCTAAAATTACCCCGCGCCCGGTAATGCTTAAACGCGCATGGTGACGGGATACCTGCTGGCTGGGAATGACGATATCACAATCTTCCCCGCGTCCAAGCAGCAAGCTATTCCCAACAACCCAGCGCTGCCCATCCAGAGAACTGCCTTGAGCAATTAACATTGGCATGTCTTTTAATTTACGTGGCATATTCTTATATTATACCGAATATATCCTGTTTTTCAACCCTGTTTCTACTTTTGTCTCCAATCGGGTATAATTAAGGTGACTCGTTTGCAGTGTTTGAAACGAGTTTGGAGGAGAGAGAAAGTATGCCAGCCCCTTTGCGCGCCGGACAGGTTTTGCGCGAGCGTTATAAAATCAACCGCATTATCGGTCAAGGCGGCGCGGGCAGCGTTTACCTGGCAGACGACCTACGTCTGGACGGTCGGATGTGTGCTATCAAGGAGGTGCAACACGACCTGACTATGCCAGAGGAATTGCTCGTTCAGGCGCGCGAACAATTCCAACGCGAGGCGGTTGTTTTGGCGCGTCTCGATCATCCCAATTTACCTAAGGTGTCCGATTTCTTTTCCGAGCAAGGCAGAGACTTCCTCGTTATGGATTACGTTCCGGGCAAAGACCTGCGTGTCTTGGTTTTGGAAACCCACCAGGGCGGGCAATTTATCCCCGAACAGGAAGTTTTAAGTTGGGCAAGCCAACTTGCGGATGCGCTCATTTACCTTCACAGCCAGGCTCCGCCCATTCTTCATCGCGATATTAAACCCGGCAACCTCAAGCTTATGCCGAGTGGATTGTTAAAACTTGTGGATTTCGGTTTGGTGAAATTGCTTGCCTCCGACGAGGTTACGATTACAATTCTGCAAGGGCGCGGCACGGCTACCTATACTCCGCTGGAACAATACGGTGGCGATGCCGGACATACAGACATACGCAGCGATATTTACGCTTTTGGGGCAACGCTTTACCATTTGCTCACCTGCCAGGCGCCAGTAGAAGCGCGTGACCGCTTTCTCAACCCAGAGAAATTACAGCCGCCGCGGGCGATTAATCCCGCCATCAGCCCGCGCACGGAACGGGCAGTTTTGTGGGCAATGCAGTTACACCCCGACGAGCGCCCCCAAAACGTCGCCCAATTCCGCGATGCGTTGTTAGGGGATTGGAATCCCAGCCTGCGTCCGCTCACACCTTTACCGGCGCCAGCTCTGGTGGATTTTATTTCCCACCCTACGGAACGCAGCCTGGTGTGGATCTCTTTGGGGTTACTGTTCGTCAGCCTGATTGCTACTTTGCTTCGCTAATGGCATACCAGAAAGCGGAAGCCAGCCAGCCGCCGCCGTTTCCTAATACTGTAACTAGCATTCCGGCAGCGTGCCCCATCGTTTTCCACAAGGTATCCCCGCCGGGGAATTGCCAGGCTGCATACGAATAGGCGATCAATCCCCCAATAAAAGTCAAAAGTCCAGCGCGCATGCTCCAGCGCACCTGACCTTTTTGTAAACCGGTGCGATAAGCAAACCAGCTTATTACCCCCCCAAGAAATGCTGAAATTACCCAATCCAGCAAATCTGGGGGATGCTGCGCCTCCGGTTGGGTTGTAATGATGATGGGCG
>CAZGDA010000076.1:0-12742 GCA_964524425.1 uncultured Anaerolineaceae bacterium
AGAAGGGGCTGTGCTCCCTCGCAAGGACAGGGGGAGGTGGCGCGCAAGCCAACCTGCGCGCGCTGGCTATGATCGTTGGAGGCGGTTGCGGCAGGGTTACTTGAACGGAATCACAGAATGGATGCTTTCCTTTTCAAAGAGATGTCTATTGCATTAAGGGTTAGATTACTATATACTAATATTAAAATAATCTCATAATTTAGGAGGGTTTATGCACAAAGCAGACGCAGCAAACAGTCAGCCGGTGGAGGAGATTGACAATATCCGCAAAATCCTGTTTGGCGACCAGGTGGCTCAGATCGAAGATATCAGATCGAAGATAGATGTAAAGCCCTCGAGAACAATATCAACCAGTTGCGCAGCGAAAACCGCAATCTGCGCCAGGCTTTGGAAGCCGAAGTAACTGCCCGCGAACAGGCGCTGGCAGCCGAACGCCGCGCCCGCGAACAGGCGCTGGCTGACGAACTGGCTGCCCGTGAACAGGCGCAGGCGGCTGAACTGGCTGCCCGCGAGCAGACGCAGGCGGCTGAAAGGGACGCCCGCGAACAGGCGCAGGCGGAGCTAAAAAATATGTTGAGCAACCTCGAAGAGCGGCTGCGTGCGGAACTGGACAGGCGCGATGACGCCTGGATGGAATATCTCTCCTCGCAAGCCGGGCTGACGAGTACGCTGCAACACACGCTGGAACAATTTAAAGCCCGGATCAAATAACTCAATTGCCATGGAAACAGAGAATAGGAACGCAGAACTGCACCGGGCGCTGGTGAGTCTCTTGGCTGCGGACTTGCAGGCGCTGCAAACCCAACTAGACGAGCTGGGAAAAGCCGCTGACCAGATGTCGGAGGAACGCCAGGCGGAAATTCGCGCCCTGACGCAAAGAGCCGCATCGCTGATGGAAGACATGACCCGCCTGCAAAGGGACCTGGCGGACCCGCAAAAAATATCCGAACGTTTACGCCCGGTTTTGGGCGTTGTTTTTGAAGAAGAAGTGCAACGCGAGCCGGAAATCTACACCGACGCCATCGCACCGATTATCTCCCCCGCCATCCGCGAGCAAATTCGCAACAACCGCGCTGACATGATCGCGGCGCTGTACCCCATCATCGGGCAGACGATCGGCACAGCCGTGGCGCAGGCGATGCAGGATTTACGCCGCCGCATAGACGCAAATTTAAAACAGAGTTTCAACATCCGTCAACAGCTGTACCGCATCAGCGCCAGAATGCGCGGCGTTTCTGAGGCGGATTTACTTTTGCGCGATGCGCTGCCATACCAGGTAACGAACGTCTTTCTGATTCACAAAAAAACCGGTTTGCTGCTGGAGCAGCTTTCTTCCACCACGGATAAACAAGACATGGACATGATCAGCGCCATGCTCTCCGCCATTCGAGATTTTGCGCACGACGCGCTGGGCACGGGGGAAAGCGACCTGGACGAGATCCAATACGGGAATTCGCGCATTCTGCTCAAGGCGAGCCAGTGGGTTTACCTGGCGGCAGTGGTGCAAGGCTCGGAGCCGGGCGGTTATTCCACGTTGATGCAACAGGTTGCCCACGACGTGAATTCACGCCACGAAAGCGCCTTACGCCGCTTTGCGGGAGAGATGGAGGCTTTGCCAGATTTCAAACCCCTGTTGCAGCCATTGCTTGAACCAGCAGAGCACATCGGCAAGATAAACGTCGCCCAAAGCAGCCTGACGGGCAGCCAGAAAATGGCTTTGGGGTTGGGGGCGGGCGGTCTGGCGGTGTTTTTAGCGCTGCTGGTGTTTGGGTGTGTGTTCACCTATCGTCTGTTGCCGGTGGCGTTTCCCGCGCCCAGCGCCACGGTGCTGCCGCCTACGCTGACGCTGACGCTGACTACCACGCCGTCTCCCACGTTGACGGCGACTTTTACGCCCACGCTTACGGCTTCCCCCACGTTCACGGCTACGCTGACGCCCACCATCACCAAAACGCCGCTGGTCGTGCGCGGGGTTATGACGGGGAACGTGTGGGTAAAACCAAAGCCTGACCCACTGGCGCGCAATTATTCCCTGGTGATCACGGCAAAAACGCCGGTGGAAATTCTGGCGGTGTATGGGGCTTGGGCAAAGGTCGCCTGGACGTCGGAATTTGGAGCGCAGGAGGGCTGGGTGCCGCTGCGCTGGGTGGGCACCACGGATACCATTCCGAAAGCTTTGATAACGCCGCAGCCCTAGGGCGTTTGACGGGGTGAGTGGGGCTGGCTGAAAAGAAGGGTGTGCCTTTTGTTCATGCTATCTATGAGGGGTTTCTCTGTGAGATTTATCCCATATCTGGTATGAAAAATGCAAACCCAGGACTTCTTAGACAGCCACTACATCCTTTATAATATAGCTAAAAAAATATTGACGACAGCGGGGTCAAAAAGGACGCCGCTGTTCGTTTGAATATATTCTATGACGGATTCTTTGCTGCAAGCCGGACGGTAGGGGCGGTGGCTGATGAGGGCGTCAAACACGTCAACGACGGCAAAGATGCGCGCAGCCAAGGGGATTTGGTCTTCCTTCAATCCCTTGGGATAACCGCTGCCGTTCCACCTTTCGTGGTGGTAGAGGGGAATCTCTATCGCCGGGGAAAGATAATCAATTTTTGACAACATGGTGAAAGCGTATTCTGGATGCAAGCGCATGATTTTCCATTCTTGCTCGTCCAGAGAAGCGGGTTTAAACAAAATGTGGTCGGGAATGCCCATCTTGCCGATGTCGTGCAGCAGCGCTCCGCGCTGGATGTGGATCATTTTATCGTTGCTGATGTCCATTTTCCTTGCCAGTTGCAGCGTCAACTCTGTAACGCGGTCGCTGTGCCCTTTGGTTTCGATGTCGCGCAGTTCGAGCGCCTTTGCCCAACCTTCCAAAGAGAGGTCGTAAGCGCGCGAAAGCTCGGCGTTGGCAGTGCGCAGGTTGATAATCAATTCGGTGTTCAGCAGGTTGAGTTCATTCCTGCGCTGTACGATTTGCTGTTCCTGTTTGCCTTCTTCGGCGACTTCCTGCACGATCAACAACAATTCGTCCTGATACGGGTACACGTAGAAATTAAAATACATGTTGCGGCGCTGGTTGTATTTTTCCTCAAGATAAGATTCGCCAAGGCGCGGAGCCTCCAGGTGAATGGCGTGTTCAATGTGCAAAGGTAAAGACTGGTGTTGTGCAATGGCGTGGAGTTTTTCTTCGTAACCAACCAGCTCGGGGAAAATGTCGGTGATGCAAGTGTTATTTTTTGGGGGTTGATTGTCCAGCGTGTACGCATACATGCCGATAGAGGCTTCTTTGATACATAGAAAAGGATCGAGCAGTACGTAATCTACGTCCAAATGACGCAGGATAAACGAAAACAATTGTATATCGCCCATAGGTCTATTTCACGATCTGCTTAGCAAGAGAATAAAAAGCGGATTCTACACCTTCCCCGGTCTTTGCACTGGTGATATAGTAGGGTGAATTTATGGCGTTTGCAATGGCGAATACCTGGCGTATGGCGGAGTTGTTGACGGGCAGCAGGTCGGATTTGTTGCCCAAGATGACGACGCAGGCTTCTGGTGATATAGATTTGAGACTCTGGAAATGGTCTAGCAGCGTTTGAATGGTTTCAGGACGGGAGAGGTCACTCACCAGGAGAGCGCCGGCGCTGCCTTGCAGGTAGTTTGTGCGCACTTTGCCGAAATCATCATCACTAGCGAGGTCCCATATAATCAAGCGCAAGAAAATATCATCGGAGAGGATAAGTTCTTTGCGAGTGATGTTAACGCCGATGGTGGAGATGTAGCGCGGATTGAACAGATTATACACATAACGCTGAGTCAGGCTGGTTTTACCGACTGCCAGATCTCCCATTACGCAAATCTTCTTCTGAATCAAAGCGCTCATTTCGCAGGCATCCATCTTGTTATTATTATAACATGAGGATTTACAAGGTAATACAAGTAGATTTAAAAAATCAAATATCATTGTTGTACCATACGCATATTCAGTTAAAAAAAGAAGGTCTCGCTCTGGAAAAAATAGAGTTGCCACACAGAATTATGGGGGTTGGAAAGCGTGATATAATTGGAGCAAGAGGGAGAGAGCATTCATTCAGACTTTCAGGTAGTTAAATGGGAAAACCAGGGCAGGGTTTTCGGCGCCTGCTAAGATCCCCAACAATTGATGGGAATGTGAATTATTTTCAAGGAGGAGAGTGTGTTTGAGACTTTGTTTGATCGTCATCAAATTGACGTGCGCGTGCGTGAACTGGCGCGTGAGATCGAAAACGATTACGTAAAAGAGCAGGAAGTGTATCTTGTTGGTGTTTTGAAGGGGGCGTTTATTTTCCTTTCCGACCTAAGCCGGTTGCTGCACATTGAGCACACGGTTGATTTTATGGCGGTTTCCAGTTATGGCAAAGGAGGCAGTAAGCGCTCGGCGGTGAAGCTGATCATGGATTTGCGCGAAGATATTGAGGAGCGTAACGTGATCATCGTAGAAGATATTGTGGATAGCGGCAGTACGCTGCGCTATTTGAGGCACATGCTGGAATATCGCAATCCCAAGTCCATCAAGACCTGTACTCTGGTGCGCAAGGTCAAAAATGAATTCGATTACATTCCCGACTACGTGGGGTTTGAAGTGCCGCATGACATTTGGGTGGTGGGGTATGGCTTGGATTACGCCGAGAAGTATCGCACGCTGCCCAGTATCGTGCGCATGTAGGGTGAACGAGAAAATTTATCGTAAAAAAAGTGACCGTCTCGCGGTCAGAAAAACCTGACGGGGTTTTGGAACCCGGTCAGGTTTTGGTTTGTGTGGCACAACTGGCGGGCTGGTGAAAAGCGCGAATTCCCTGCTTAATTCCTATTGCAATTTTTTGTGGGGTGATGTATAATGAAATTGCAGTATTTCGTATATTGCAATTGATGTTGTAAATACTGCATTGGGTTGGGGTTCTATGGGCATAGAAAGGTATGCCGGGCGCATGCTTGCGCGCTGGTTGGGTGTGGTTTGTTTGTGTGCGGTGTTGCTGTGCGGCGGTGTGGCAGCCGTCCCGTCTGGCGCGCCGTCGTCTGACGTAAATCTCATTGTGCGGGTCAGTGATTGCATGAGCGGGGAATATATCGAAGGGGCGTTGGTTGAGGTGCCCACCGCGGCGGTGCAAGCCGGGAGCAAATCTGCCAACACGACCAACAAACGCGGGGTGGCGCGCATTTATCCTTTGCGCTACGGCGGGCAGGAACACGTTATCTCGGTAAAAGCAGCCGGGTATGCGCCGCATTCAAGGCGAGAAAAAATGAAGCCCTGGGCGTCCTTTGAAACGAATATTTGCCTGGAGCAGACTTTTCAATCCGATCTAAGTGCTGACACAAGGGTTGACACGAGGGCGCAGGAAATTGCGCCCGGTGACTTGTTAAAAAAACCGCTGCTCGACGTGGCGCCGGTTTATAAGGAATGTCAATGCGTGGCGTATTGGAGCCGCTCGGAAATGGGGCGCACGCTGTCCATCGGTGTGGCAGGTTTAAGCCCAGATTTGATGATAACGGAGAAGTACTTCAGCCAGATTCCCGCGCAATATGGAAAATGGGTGCAAAGAACCAGCCCGCGCGCGGGAGACACTGTCATTATCCAGTCGGATGCGTTTATGTATCTTTATATTTTCCCGGGGAACGCGTATTCCACACACACGCAGTTGCGCCCCGGGCACATCGGCATCGTTGAATCCACCGAGTATCTGGATGGTGTGGCGATTGACCTGGTGGGCAAGCATTACGAGCGCTTTTTTGGTTGGCGGGTGCGTTTTCGCAACACGAACTGGCCTGCTGGCTGGATGGAAAACAACCGCTTTTATACCGAGCGCATCGGAGATGCGGAGAACGAAATCGTGTGCAAAAACGTGGGGGTTAGCGAAATCATCGTCGCGGATGGGGAGAAAGGGATCACGTATTGGGGTAGAGATTAGTAAAAATATTCTCAAATGCGGCTGTGCGCGCCAGGCTTTGACGCATAATTTTGATTGGTTGCCTGGATCAATTCCACCTATCAAGGAATGGTTAATTGTGGTAAGATTAGATTGACGGGTAGGGTTTGGAGTACCTTGCTTAGAGATGGTTGAGAATGCTTGATACTGCCAATGTTATATTAATCGCTGATGATGACCCGGACGACCGTTTGCTTATCCAGGAGGCTTTTTCAGAAAGCCACTTTGATGGTAAGTTGCAGTTCGTTAAAAACGGTGAGGAGCTGGTAGATTACCTCAAACGCGCCTATTCCCCCTTAAACGGAAGCCTGACGCCGCGCCCGCGCGTGATTTTGCTGGATTTAAACATGCCCTGTAAAGACGGGCGTGAGGCGTTGAAAGAGATCAAGGACGATCCGGTGTTTAACTCCATACCCATTGTGGTGTTGACGACCTCTAAATCTGAGAATGACATCCAATATTCGTATAAAACAGGCGCTTGTTCGTTCATTGTTAAGCCATCTACCTTTGAACAGCTTGTTGACGCGATGAAAGTTTTTTACAAGTATTGGTTTGAAGTGGCGAAAATCCCGAAAACCATACAATAAAAAGAATAACAGTGTAAGGTCAATGATTTAAAGGATTCTTTCGGCTGCGCTCACTGTACCGTACAGTGGCTTTACAGACGTTTACGAATTCTCTAAACGCAGCCAAGTTTCCCTCATTATCTGATGTAGATGAACAGATTTGGAGAGAATTTATGAAAAATCAGGACAAGCACGCCAGATTACCCTTGGAACGGCGGCAGTTCTTACACTTCACCGCCCTAACTGCGGCAGCCTGCTTGCTGCCAGGTTGTGTTACTTCTGCTTCAACGCCGCCGCCCGAACTGGATGAGAGCGCACAACCAGGCGAACAGGCTGCGGAGGCGGAAGTAACCGCCGAACTGCCGGTTTTGCCGCCTGGGTTGAGTAAAGGCAAGGAGGCGCTGTTGCAACTCATCGTTGGAAATTTGCGTTACGTGAGTGGGCATTTGCGCTCGCCGCACCAGACGGTGGAACGCCGCCAGGAATTAACCAGCGGACAGCATCCCATCGCGGCGATTTTATCCTGTTCAGATTCACGCCTGCCCCCGGAGGTGATCTTTGACCAGGGTTTGGGAGACCTGTTTGTGGTGCGCGTGGCAGGCAACGTGGCGGCTTTTGACGACGTGGTGGCTAGCCTGGAATATGCCGTAGAGCACCTGGAAGTGCCGCTGGTGATGGTTTTGGGGCACCAGAAGTGCGGGGCGATTACCGCTGCCCTGCAAGGCGGTGAGGCGGAAGGCAGTCTGGCGGAATTGATGGAAGCCTTGCACCCCGCCGTGGAAAAAGCCAAAAGCATGTCCGGCGACAAACTGGAAAACGCCATTCGCACCAACGTCAAGCTGACGCGCTTGAAAATGGTGGCAGATTCGGAAATCCTTTCTCACGCAGTGGAGGGCAGGAAAGTGGACCTGGTTGGGGCGTATTACAGCCTGGATACGGGCAAGGTGGATTTGATTTAGCTAAAAGGAACATGAACCGATACCTGTACTTTACTGTCTTCGTCTCTGGTATGACAACTTTGGCTGTCGAGATGGCAGCCTCGCATTTGATCGGTCCTTATTTTGGAGACAGCCGCCTGGTGTGGGCAAGTCTCATTGGGCTGATTCTCATTTATCTTACGATTGGGTATTCCCTGGGCGGGCGTTGGGCAGACCGCGACCCACGCCACACGCTGATGTACCGCATTTTGGCGTGGGGGGCTTTCAGCGCCGGAGTGGCGCCGTTCCTCGCCAGCCTGGTGCTGCGTCCGGCTGCAGACGCCTTCGACCAATTGCAATTGGGGATTTTATTTGGTTCCTTTGTGGCGGTGCTGGTGCTTTTCAGTGTGCCGATAACTCTGCTGGGGATGATCTCGCCTTTTGCTATCCGCCTCGCTATTACGGAGGCGGAAAAGTCGGGCAGCGTGTCCGGTAAAATTTATGCCATTTCGACGCTGGGGTCATTCCTGGGCACGTTTCTACCCGTGCTGGTGTTCATCCCCTGGATAGGCACGCGGGCTACGTTTCTGTGTTTTAGCGGGGCGTTGCTGTTGACGGCTATGATCGGTTTGCAACGCGAGGGTGGCTGGCGCGCCATTCTCTCTGTGATATGGATGCCGCTGGCGCTGGCTGTTTTGGCGCTGCTGTTTATGAATCGTCCGATTAAGAGCAGCGTCGGGCAAATTTACGAAAGCGAGTCGTCTTACAATTACATCCAGGTGCTGGAGTTTGGGCAGCGGCGTTTGCTGCGCCTGAACGAGGGGTTGGGCGTCCATTCCGAATATAACCCGCACGAATTGTATTACGCCGGACCGTGGGAGCAGTTTCTGGCGGCGCCGTTCTTCAACGCCGCGCCGTTTTCCCCGCGCCAGGTGCAACGCATCGCCATCATCGGGTTGGCAGGCGGGACGACCGCCCGTCAGGCGACGGCGGTTTTCGGTCCCATCCCGATTGACGGGTTTGAACTGGACGGTGAGATCATCGCCGTGGGGCGGGAATATTTTGGGATGAACGAGCCGAACCTGAATGCGGTGGCGCAGGACGGGCGCTGGGGGGTCAGCCACAGCCCGCACAAATACACGCTCATCGGCGTGGACGCCTACCGTCCGCCGTACATCCCCTGGCACCTGACCACGCGGGAGTTCTTTGAAGAGATGCGCGCTCACTTGACGGACGACGGCGTGGTGGCGATCAACGTCGGGCGCGCCCCAGCCGACCGACGCCTGATTGACGGGCTGGCTGGCACGCTGCGCAGTGTTTTCCCTTCTGTGTTCGTGATGGACTTACCTGAATCGTTTAATTCGATCCTTTACGCCACCGTCCAGCCGAGCAGTTGGGACAATCTGTATAACAATTACGCCAGCCTGGCGCAGGCGTCGGGTACGCATCCCCTGCTGCTGCAAGTGCTGACGCGGGCGCTGGTGAATATGCAGCCCACACCGCAAAGCCAGGTGGTTTTCAGTGACGACCGCGCCCCCATCGAATGGCTGACGCACAGCCTGATGGCGAATTTCATCTTTTCTGGCGGAGTGGAGGAACTGCGCTAGAGGCTGCACGACAACACCAGGATTTGAGACAAGCCCAACAAACACCCCTTAAGAAGACGAAGCGTCAAGTTGGAAGCGCTGGACGATTTCTTGCAGGGTGCGCGCCGTTTCGGCGAGGGCGTGAGCAGCCTGCGTAACTTCTTCCGTCTGGGCGCTCATCTCCTCCGCCGCAGCGGAGACCTCCTGTGTGGCGGCGCTGTTCTCCTCACTGACACTGGCAATGTTCTCGACCATCTCGCTAACCTCTCCGGCGCTGACGGTCATCATGTCTGCCGCGGCGGAATTTTCTTCGACAATTGCCGAGGCGTTGTCCAGGCGTCCCGCCAGGGCGCTGTTCAATTGCAGCATTTTCTGGCTGGCGGAAGCGTTGCGCGTGGTTACCTGTCCGACTGTTTCCATACCCTGCAAGACCATCTGATTGAGGTTTTCCATGTTGTCTGCGGCAATGCGATTGTCTGTGGCGATCTGCAGGGCAGCTTGCACAGAGGTTTCGAGGGCGAGTTGAGCTTGTTGCATGTTATTCATCGCCTGGTGAATGGCAGTAACGCGCTGGGCTGCTTCGACCGTGCGGCTGGCAATGGTTTCAAAAGCGCTGCGGGCGCGCTGGTTGTGCTCCACTGCTTTGCTCACGTCCTGCCCTACTTTACGCATGGCGTTCACGGCTTCTTGCGTGCCTTGTTGAATGGTGTGAATGATTCCACTAATTTCGTCGGTTGCCTGGGCAGATTTTTCTGCCAGTTTGCGCACCTCATCCGCCACCACAGCAAAGCCGCGCCCGTGTTCTCCGGCGCGGGCGGCTTCGATGGCGGCGTTCAGCGCCAGTAAATTGGTTTGCGAGGCGATGTCTTCGATGGTTTGCAGGATGGCACCCACCTGGGTGGAACGCTGCCCAAGCTCACTGACGCGCTGCGCCAGGGTTTCGGCAGCGGCGTGCACGGCGTCCATGTCTTGGGCGGAAGCAAAGATGACCTGGGCGCCGTCTTGCGCCAGGCGGGCAGCCTGATGCGTCTCGTCCGCCACTTCTTGCGCCGCTTTAGATACGTCACTAATGACGCGGGAAAGTTGGTCGCCTGCCTGGACGGCTTGCTCCAGCCCCTGAGATTGGGACTGGGCGCCGCGCTGGAATTCGCCGACAGACTGCGTTAGGCGGGCTATGCCGTGGCGGTTTTGTTGGCTGGCTTCCACCTGTTCTTGTGCACCGGAGCGAATTTCTTCGGCAGCGCGGCTAAGTTCTTCCATCGCCTGAGAAGCCTGGCTGATGACTTGCGCCTGTTCCTGTGCGCCGGAAGCCACGCCGTTGATAGCGAGCGCCATTTGTTCCACCGCCGCAGCGGTTTTGGAGACGCTTTCAGTTTGCTGGGATGTGCCGCTGGCTACCTGTTGGATGGTGGTGGCGATCTGGTTGGCGGCTTGGGCGGAATGGGAAGCCACAAAATCCAGTTTCTCGGACGCTTCAGAAATGCTGTGGGCGTTTTCTGCCACGCGGCTGAGGGCGGTGTGCAGGCTGGCTGCCATCTCGGCAAAAGAGGTTCCCAGGCGGTCGGCTTGGGATTGGGGAAGTACGCTGGTGGTCAGGTCGCCGTGCGCCAGACGGTCCGCCGCGTCTGCCATGCCTTGCAGGTATGCCACCATGCGATGGAAGGCGTCTGCCAGCCTGCCCGTTTCGCTTTTATCGGCGGGGGGAATCGCGTAACTTAGATCTCCCTGGGCAATGAGATCTGCTGCGGCGGTCATTTTCTTGAGCGGATTGGCGACACTGCTGCTGGCAAGCAAAGCCAGGATAACCCCCAGCAGGACGGCGATGAGCACGAGCGCCAATAGCAGGGTTTGTGTGGAGGTAACCACGCTCTCGCTTGCCTGGGCGGCGGCGGCAAAATCAGCGCGCACGCTTTCAGATAACCGTTGGCTGGTGTGCTGAATGCCTTCTTCAATGGCAAAGATGTTTTCGTTCAGGCGTTTCGTCTCGTTGCTGTCTTTGTGAACCTGTTCAAAGAGTTGGGAATACTCTTGCAGGATTTTTTTGGGGTCTTGCGCCATGCGCGCAAGGGTAACGTCGTCCTTTATGGCTGTTTCCGTAGTTTTAAAATCTGCCTGTGCGTCTTCGTAATACTTTTGAATAAAAGGCAGGAAACTGTCATTTTCCAGAGAGATATATTTGGTTACGGCAGAGCGCATTAACCCGAAGGAGCGCCGCGAGGAACGCGCGTAGGTGGCTACGATAAGATTGGATTTGTTTATGGCTGTGTCGCGCAGCACTTCCATCTTATCTTCAAAGGAAGTGCCCATGTAATCCATTTTTTCGTTGATGATGGACTTGCGTCTTTTCATCACTTCAACCAGGTCCTGGAAAGCGGTTTCATACGTATGTAAATCGCTTTGAATAGCAGCCAACATGGTTTTCCGCTCGTCTGCCGTCATCACTGCGGCGTCGGCTTGGATTTGCTGTTGAATGGCGGTGTATTCTTTGTTCCACAGTTCCAGGTTTTCGTCGCTGTCATCTTGCATATACAGGGCGGTGTAATAACGCAGCCGCCAGGTTTGGGCGGGAATGGAGTCGACCACGTGACGCTCTTCCGTCAGGTTGGCGCTCAGGTTGTGTACGGACTGGTTGATCTGGTTCAGGCGCAGGATGGCAGCCGCCCCGACCAGCCCAATCAAGATCAACATCAGAATATAGCCCACGAAGATTTTCGTGCCAATTTTCCAATCTTTGTAATGAAGTAGCGTTTGCATGGTTGCCTGCCTTTTTGACCACAGGAATTTTTATCTGCCCAAATAAAAATACAACATGATGTTATTATAATATAAAAGTCAATCCTATATATTTAATGTAAAAGATAATCAAAATTTCCGTTCAAAGGCAGGGCGGCGCTGCCGTAGATATATTGAGCGAAGAAGTCTTGCCAGTCTTCTCCGCTGAGATGGTTGAGCACTGCGAGCGCCTGGGCGGTGGTGAAAGAACGCCTTTGCAGGGCGTAATCCTGGTAAAGGGCGCGTAGAAAATCATCCATACTCAAGCCTTTTTCGTTCAGGCGCTGGTCCAGCATGTAGGCAACCAAAGCGCCTTTGACGTACACGTTTACGCGGTGAGAGGATTCTACCCGCGCCGGGTCTTCCCCCAGCAATTGTCCTTTGGCGGGCATGTCCACCAGGGGGATGTCGTAGGGCGTGCCCTTGATCTTGTGTTGATAAAGCTGCCAGAGCTTTTTCATGTAGGATTCGTAAACCTGAACAGGGACGGCGCGCATCCCGTAATATTGGGTGACGCCTTCGCGAAACCACAAGCCGTCATCAAAGCGTTTCTCGTTGCGGTCGCGCAAGGCGTTGCCCACCCAGGCGTGAAACACTTCGTGGGCGATGCGCTCTTGATAGGCGGGGTCGTAGGGGCGGTATGCGTTGGCGCTGCTCTCGTAGCCGATGCCGGTCTCGCCCAGGCTCAGGTTAGGATTTGTTTTGAGGACGACGGTGTAACGCTTATAAGGAAAGCCGCCAAACACATCCCACCAGCGCAGGAAGATGGCGCGGTAGAAGTCGTTGATCTGTTGGCGGGTTTCCAAAGGGATGTTGGCTTTTTTCTCCCAGGCGATGGTAAATTCCCTGCCGTGCAGGCTGGTTTGATAGACGTCAAAGGATTGGGCGTTGTAAGACAGGAAGCCGGGCGGCAGTTTCCACACCCAGGCGAAGGGGGT
>CAZGDA010000077.1:0-12345 GCA_964524425.1 uncultured Anaerolineaceae bacterium
TTTTCGCCGGCGAGCACCAGGGCAGTGCCAATGCCCTGACGCCGCAGGCGGCGCACGACGCCCAGGTCGTCCACCCAGGTGGTGTACGGCACGATGTCCTGGCGCATGCTGACGAAGCCGACGGTCTGGCTGTCCCGCTCTGCAACGAGCAGGGCGTCTCGTTTTTGCCAATCGTCGGCGATTTTTTGCGCCTTGTGGGGGTAATCCACGCGCACAGAGCGCGGCAGGCGCGACTCGCGCAGGTTAACCATCACCTGTCCTTCGTCTGCCTGGATATCAATTTGCCAGACGTAATCACTGGAATAATTGTGTTCCATCGCCGCCAGTTCGGCGATATCCCCTGCACCCGCTAGACGAATTTTGATTTCAGGCATAGTTTTATAAACTGTGCAGCACGCCGCGTAATAAGGTTATCAATTTAGGTACAATTATTTTCCCGGCTTCCAGCACTTCGGTGTGAGTCGTAACTGTGTTTCCATCCAGGTTGGCTTTATTGGAAATGCCGGAAAAACCCAACACGCGCATTCCGCCGTGGCGCGCGGTGGTTACTTCGGGGACGGTTGACAAGCCCACCGCATCTACACCCACCATACGCAAGAAGCGCAGGTCGGCGGGGGTTTCAAAAGAAGGACCCGCCAGGCAGATGTACACCCCTTCGCGCAGGGTGATGCCTTCTTCGCGGGCAATTTGGCGGGCGATGTGGCATAGTTCGCGGTCGTAAGCCTGACTCATATCTGGAAAACGCGGACCGATCTCATCCAGGTTGGGACCGTAAAGCGGGCTGGGACCTGTCATGCCTACCAAGTTGATGTGATCGGTGATGAGCATCACGTCGCCGGGTTGAAATTCGGGGTTCACACCGCCGGCGGCGTTGGTTACAATGAGGGTCGCAATGCCCAGGCGCTGCATGACGCGCACCGGCAGCCCGACTTGTTGCATGGTGTACCCTTCGTAGAAGTGGACGCGTCCCTGCATTACCAGCACGGGTTTGCCTTCTAAAATGCCAATGACCATTTGTCCCGTGTGTCCCTGCACGGTGGAAACCGGGAAATGGGGTAATTGGTTAAAAGGGATGCGCACTGCATTTTCGACTGCGTTGGCGAGGTCGCCCAAGCCGGAACCCAGGATCATGCCGATTTGCGGCTGAACGTTGCTGCGCGCCCGGATGGCACGTGCGATTTCATCGTACTGGGCAATTGTAAAGTATTCGCTCATGTCGCCTCCTCTAGCGAGCGTACTGATAATTGATAAAGCGTGCTCCTTTCAGGCAAGCAGCCTTTCCAGGAGGTTGGTGGCTTACTTTATTTTTTCTGCTACCCACGCCTGAACGCTTTGCAGCGCTTCTTCCAGGCGGCTGGGGTCCTTTCCGCCTGCCTGGGCAAGGGTGGGCTTGCCGCCGCCGCCCCCGCCGAGGGGTTTGGCGACGTGTTTTACCAGGTCTGCGGCGTGAAAGCCCTTACCGACGAGGTCTTCTGTAACGGTGGCGATGATGAGCGGGCTGCCGTTAATCACACTGGCGAGCACGGCGACGCCCTGGGTTGGGTTCTTCTGGCGGAAGCGATCGCTCATCTGACGCAGGCTGTCGGCGTCGGCGTCGTGCAGGATGGCGGTGAGCAAGTTCACTTCGCCTACCTGAACGGGATTTTCCAAAACGCTGCCCAATTCGGCGGCAGCGATGCGCTGGCGCAGGGCGGCTATCTCCTTGCGGGAGTGGCTCAATTCAGCGAGGGTCGTTTCTGTTTTATCCACAACCTGCTCTGTGGCGGCGTCCAGCGCGTCAGCGGCGCGGCGCAGTAAATTACGCTGGTGGCGCACCACGTCGTAGGCGCGATGTCCTGTTACAGCTTCGATGCGGCGGATACCGGCTGCGGCGCTGCCTTCGGATACGATGAGGAATAAGCCTATGTCGCTGGTGTCATCTACGTGTGTACCCCCGCACAGCTCGTAGGAAAACGGGTTTTCGGCGTTGCCGATGGCGATGGTGCGCACGGTGTCGGCATATTTTTCACCGAAAAGCGCCATTGCGCCCTCTTCTTTGGCTTTTTGCAGCGATTTCAACTCGATGTTCAGTTGCCATTCGTCCAGGATGCGGTTGTTGACGATCTCTTCGATGCGGTCTAATTCCTGGCGCGTCAAGGCTTCGGGGTGGGTGAAATCAAAGCGCAGCCGGTCTGGGGCGACGAGAGAACCCGCCTGGCGGGCGTGTTTGCCCAGCACTTCGTGAAGGGCAGCGTGCAGCAGGTGGGTGGCGGTGTGGTTACGGGCGATGTTGCGGCGGCGCATCACGTCCACCTGGGCGATGGCTGTATCCCCAACCCTGGGGTCGCCGCGCAGCACCTCGCCTGTATGAACGATCACACCTGCGGCTGGTTTGCGCATGTTCTCCACGCGAATTTCCCACGCCTGGTTGGTTGCGGAACGGATGCTTCCCACGTCGGCTACCTGACCGCCCGATTCGACGTAGAAGCAGGTGGCGGGCAACAGTACTTCGACGTTATCGCCTGCTTTCACGCTCTGTAAGGGCTTGCCGTCCTTCACCAGCGCCAGGATGGGCGCTTGCAGGCTCAATTCCGTGTAAGGGTTATAAGCTACGCCCTCGGCGCCCAGTTTTCCCTGGGTTTGCAGGTCGTGAACGAGCTGGCGGTATATCTCTACGGTGTCGGCGCCCATGTCGCCAAAGGCACCCGCGCCGGAAGCAAGGCGGTGTTCTTCCATCGCCTGATGAAAACCGGCTTCTTCCACGCTAAAGCCCTGTTCGCGCAGCACGTCGCGGGTCAGTTCCAGCGGCAAGCCGTAGGTGGCGTAGAGGTCAAAAGCCTGTTTGCCGGGCAGCACGTTTTCATTTTCTGTGCGCAGGCGTTCCAGCAACTGCTCGAGGCGCGCCATGCCCGTTTCCAG
Source organism: uncultured Anaerolineaceae bacterium (assembly GCA_964524425.1). Lineage (GTDB taxonomy): Bacteria > Chloroflexota > Anaerolineae > Anaerolineales > DRKV01 > JBAXBF01. The sequence continues at coordinate 2,899 of CAZGDA010000077.1, forward strand.
GGTGCGTTGGAATTGCTCCTCTTCGCGCGTCAGGCTATCCAGAATGGCTTTGCGGTTTTCGCTGAGTTCGTGGTAAAAATCGCCGTAATTATCAATGACCACTTCCGCCACTTTTGCGAGGAAAGGCTCCTTCAAGCCGATTTTGCCGCCAAAACGCGAGGCGCGGCGCACGATCATGCGACAGACGTAGTTGCGCCCGATGTTGCCGGGTACGACGCCGTCGCCGATCAAAAATGTGGCGGCGCGGGTGTGGTCGGTGATGACGCGATAGGGGGTCAGATATTCTTCGCGCTGAGCGTCACTGTGCCCGGTGAGGCGCTGGATGGCGTCCAGCATCGGAGATAGCAGATCGGTGCGGTAGTTCGAGTCCTTGTCTTGCAGCACAGCTACGATGCGCTCCAAGCCCATGCCGGTGTCCACGTGTTTGGCAGGCAGGGGTTCGAGGGATGAGGGTCCCAGGCGGTTGTATTGAATGAAGACCAGGTTCCACAATTCCAGGAAGCGAGTGCACTCGCCGTTCACACTGCAAACGTGCCCGGCAACGCCCTGCATGTTGCACGCCGCTTCGCCGCGGTCTATATGAATCTCGCTGCACGGTCCGCAGGGTCCCGTTTCCGCCATTTCCCAAAAATTGTCCTTGCGCCCGAAGTAAAGCACGTGCTGCGGGTTGATGCCCGGCTGGGCGCGCCAGTACTCTGCCGCTTCTTCGTCGGGCGGAATTTCGTTCTTCTCGTCTTTGAAGCACGTCGTCCAGAGTTTGTCCTTGGGCAAACCCCACACTTCGGTGAGCAGTTCCCACGCCCAGGCGATGGCTTCCTTTTTATAATAATCGCCGAAAGACCAGTTGCCTAACATCTCGAAGAAGGTGTGGTGAGTGTCGTCTTTGCCCACGTCGTCCAGGTCGTTGTGCTTACCTGCCACGCGCATACACTTCTGCGAATTGGCGGCGCGGCTATACGGGCGTTTATCCGTGCCGAGGAACACGTCTTTAAATTGCACCATGCCGGCATTAGTGAAGAGCAGGGTTTGGTCTCCGCCGGGGACGAGGGGTGCGGAAGGCACAAAGGTGTGCCCGCGGGCGGTGAAGAAGTCTATAAAATCTTGCCGGATGTGTGCACCGGTGCGTTTTTTCTGCGGCATAAAATCTCCTAGCGTTATATTGTCGTTGGTTCAATTATACCAAGTTGCGGCGTGAACGAGTAGGGCGTAATCTTACATATGGAAATGATAAACCCCAAAGGATCCGCAGGGAAGAGCAGGGCATGAAGGTGAGGGCATGAAGGTAAGGATATGGAGGCAAGGATATGAAAGTAAGTGATTTTTCTGGCGCGTGGTGTGTCCTGCATGGATAATAAAAATGGTGCGAGGGATGGATATCCATCCCTCGCACCGTTGGTTCGCATTGTAGCGGTTATAAAACGCGCCGGGCGACTATTCCATGGCGCCCAGGACGAGGGCGAGCAGCGCCATGCGCATGACGACGCCGTTGAATGCCTCGATCCAGTAACGGGCGTGGCGGGTTACGTCCACTTCTTCGGGAAGCTCGTCCATGCGCGGCAGGGAGTGGATGATGATGGACTGCGGGTTGGCTTTGCGCATCAACTCCTTGGTGATTTTGTAGTTCGCCGGGGTTCTGCCGACGTCACCGCTGCGCTCGTCGCGCGACTTGGTGTAATCCGGCTGCACGACCGGCTCCATGTAGATGACGTCCACGTCCGAGATGACCTGCTCGACGTGTTCGATTTCCTTGAATTGCAGGTTCTTCTCGACCAGTTCTTTCTTGAAGTCATCCGTCAGGCTCATGTCCTTGGGAGAGCAGTAGAACGCTTCGATGTCGAACTGCGACATGGCGTAGGAGATGCTATGCATGGTGCGCATACGCATATCCCCTACGAGCAGGAATTTCAAACCGTCGAGGGTGCCGAGTTCCTGCTGGATGGTGTAGAGGTCGGTGAGCACCTGGGTGGGGTGTTCGCCCCAGCCGTCGCCGGCGTTGATGACAGGGATGCTTGCCCATTTGGCAGCTTCGTGGGGTGCGCCCTGCTGGAAGTGGCGCATGACGATGACGTCGCCGTAATATTCCAGCATTTTGACGGTATCTTTGATGGATTCCTGGTAGAAATCGCCAGCGCGGGTCATTTTTGCGTCGGCAAAGCCGGTAACGTGACCGCCCAGGCGGTGCATAGCGGCTTCGTGCGCCAGGCGTGTGCGGGTGGAAGGCTGATAAAAAGCGGTTACGAGTGTCTTTTCCGCCAGCATGTCGCTGTTGCGGCGGCTGCGGGCGATGGGCGCCAGTTCGTCGGCGACCTCAAAGATGCGGTAATACTCTTCCCGCCCAAAATCTTTTAGAGAAAGGATGTCCCTTCCGAGAAAACTAAGCATTTTATTTTTACCTCCGTGATTGTTTTATTTAATTCTTGTTTTGAAAAGCATTTGCTGTAAATACATCATCTGCATCTTCTCAGTTAGATAATAAGCGCCGGGCGGCGCGGTTGTGGGCGCTGAGCAGGGCGGGTAAATCCAGGCTCGCCAACTGCCCATCTTTGACTACGAACTTGCCACCCACGACGGTGTAATCGGCGCGCGTGGGGGAACAAAACACCAGCGCCGCCAACGGGTCGTGCAGCGCGCCAGCGTAATCCAACTTGTCGAGGCGCACGGCAAAGAAATCGGCGCACTTGCCCACTTCCAGGGAACCCAGGTCGGGACGTCCCAAAACAGCCGCCCCGCCGCGCGTCGCCAGGGCAAGCGCCTGGCGGGCGGTCATAATTTTCTGCGCTTCGGGAATTTCTTGCCCTTCGGGTTTGGAGAGGGAAGCGCCCAGCATTCCGGCGCGCAGGCGCGCTAGCAGCATCGCCTGACGCACTTCGCCCAACAGGTGCGAAGAGTCGTTGCTGGCGGAGCCGTCCACTCCCAAACCAACTTTAACACCGGCGCGCAGCATCTCCAGGATGGGCGCCGCGCCGGAAGCCAGGCGCATATTGGAGGAGGGGCAGTGCGCCACACCGCAGCCGCTGCGGGCGTACACGCTGATTTCATCCAGGTTCACGTGCACCGAGTGGGCGAACCACACGTCGTTGCCCACCCATTCCAGTTCCTGCATGGCGGCGACCGGACGTTGCCCCAGTTTCTGGATGCAAAAGGCTTCTTCGTCCTGCGTTTCTGCCAGGTGGGTGTGCAGGTGAACGCCGTATTGGCGCGCCAGGCGGGCGCTCTGGCGCATCAGATCGGTGGTGATACTGAAGGGGGAACAGGGCGCCAGCACGATCTGTAAGAACGAACCGGGTTTGGGGTCGTGGTAGGTTTCGATCAGACGCTGCGAGTCGCGCAGGATGAAATCTTCGTCCTCCACGACTGAATCGGGCGGCAAGCCACCCTGGCTCTCCCCCAGGCTCATCGAGCCGCGCGAGGCGTGCAGGCGCATGCCCGTTTGCGCGGCGGCGTGGATCTCGTCGTCCAGGCGCGAGCCATTGGGGAACAGGTAGAGGTGGTCGGAAGCGGTGGTGCAGCCCGATAACGCCAGCTCCGCCAGGGCGGTTTGGGTGGAGAGATGAATGTCCTGCGGGGTCATGCGCGCCCAAATCGGGTAGAGCGTCTTCAGCCATTGGAAAAGGTTGCTGTCCTGGGCGGCGGGGACGGCGCGCGTCAGCGTTTGATAGAAGTGGTGATGGGTGTTAATTAAGCCCGGCAGCAGGACGTGCCCGCTCAGGTCGAGCGTCTCGTCGGCGTGGCTGCCGAGGGGGAGGAGCTCTTGAGTTGTGCCCACGGCTTCGATGAAGCCATCGCGCACGAACAGGGCGCCGTCCTGAATCTCGCGGCGCTGGTCGTCCATCGTCGCCAATACTGTGGCATTTTTCACGAATAAGGTGCTCATGTCAGCTAGTCTAGCATTGAATCCATAAAATGTCAATTCAACTGTGGGCTTACTGTTCCTTTCAAGATATTCACGAGCACAAGCGAAAAAATCAGATTCAATGGCAGGTCAGGTCTCTTTAGACCTGACAGGTTTCTGAAAACCTGTCAGGCAAACGAATTTTATCCATCCGTTGGGCTTGTGGATAGGATGCGATACCCTCTCCTCCCGAATGGATCAAGCCAAGAGGAATTTATTCATAGTATATTTCCTGCCCAGTGAGGTTCGGGAATCTCAATTGTCGTCATTTCTGAGCCGGGTTCAAATGGCACGTCCGTTTCCAGCATTTCTTTGGCTCCAATTTGCAGCGATTCGATCAACCTTGTACGGGTTTTTTCCTGGGCATTCACCCCCGGTACGTCAATGAGCCAGCCGATCCACCAATCTTTCGTTTTCTTAATTACAGCACGATATTTCATTCTTATTTATTCCTTAACAAACGGAATTTTTAGATCCTTACAAATCTTACGTGCCAGCTCATCTACAATTTCATTGTGACGTGGCACCTGCGTTTTCAATGATCCAAGCTGATAAATGCTATGTCTTCTTCCTTCTCTCAGCAATACAACTCCGTATTTTCTAAGATGTTTTATCAAAAGGGTTCTTTACATATTTAGGTTTCGTATATAATTTATAAGAAATAGATATTAATTCCATGGAGTGATTATAAAAGCTCCGCGATCTGTTCGGGATGGCTGGCAACGTGCACACCGGCGGCTTGCAGGGCTTTGACCTTGTCGGCGGCTGTGCCGGAGCCGCCTTCGATGATCGCCCCGGCGTGTCCCATGCGTTTGCCTGGGGGTGCGGTCTGCCCGGCGATGAAACTGACCACGGGCTTCTTTATATTTTGAGCGATGAATTCAGCGGCTTTCTCCTCGTCGTTGCCGCCGATTTCACCGATCATGACTATTTTTTCGGTGTGCGGGTCAGCCGCGAAGAGTTGCAGGCAGTCTATGAAATTCGTACCGTTGACGGGGTCGCCGCCGATGCCGACGCAGGTGCTGGCGCCCATGCCAGCCAGTTTGAGGGCGTAGAGCACTTCGTAGGTCAGCGTGCCGGAACGCGACACCACGCCCACGCTGCCGGGGATGGCGATGTTGCCGGGGATGATGCCGACTTTGCACTGCCCGGGTGTGAGCAAGCCGGGGCAGTTGGGTCCCACCAGGCGGGTTTTTCGGCAGTCAATGTAATTGCGCACGCGCAGCATGTCTTGAACGGGAACGCCTTCGGTGATGCACACCACCAGCGGGATGGCGGCGTCGGCTGCTTCTAAAATGGCTTCGGCGGAAAAACGCGCCGGAACGAAGATGACGCTGACGTTGGCGCCCGTCTCTGCTACGGCGCGTTTGACAGTGTCGAAGACAGGGATGCCCTCCAGGATTTTCTCGCCGCCCTTGCCGGGGGTAACGCCGCCGACGACGTGCGTGCCATAGGAGACCATCTGGCGGGTGTGGAACAAGCCTTCGTTGCCGGTTATGCCCTGCACCAAAAGACGGGTGTTCTTGTCAATTAATATGCTCATCGTAATCCCTCCCGGTTAGTTTTGTGCGGCAGCAACGGCTTTGCGGGCTGCCTGTTCCAGCGTCTCGGCGGTGATCATGTTGGCGTTGGCGAGCAATTGGCGCCCCTCTTCGGCGTTTGTGCCCACCAGGCGCACCACCATCGGAACGGTGGGTTTGACTTCATCCAGGGCGGTGAGGATGCCGCGCGCTACTTCGTCGCAGCGGGTGATGCCGCCGAAGATGTTGAAGAGCACGGCTTTGACGTTGGAATCGGCTAAAATCAGACGCAGGGCGGCGGTAACTTTTTGGGCGTTTGCGCCGCCGCCTATGTCGAGGAAATTGGCTGGTTCGCCGCCGAAGAGCTTGAGGATGTCCATGCTCGCCATCGCCAGTCCAGCGCCGTTGACCATGCAGCCAATGTTGCCTTCCAGCTTGATGAAGGAAAGTCCGCTCTGGCGGGCTTGCGTCTCGGCGGCGGCTTCCACGTCTAGGTCGCGCAGTTCCTCTAAATCCGCGTGGCGGTAAAGGCTGTTGTCGTCAATGACCATTTTTCCGTCCAGGGCAAGTAGTTTATTTTCAGCGGTGATGACCAATGGGTTGATTTCAGCGAGGGTAGCATCGCATTCCTGAAATGCTTTCCACAAGCCGGCGGTGATATCTGTAAAGGCGCGCCAATGCTGACGGGGAAGCTCGATGCCGGCTGCCAGGTCGAGCGCCTGATAGCCGCGCATCCCCAGCAGCGGGTCAACGTGGACTTTGATGATTTTTTCCGGCGTCTGGCGGGCGACTTCTTCAATTTCCACCCCTCCGGCGGCAGAAGCCATCATCACCGGCTTGTGCGCCTGGCGGTCGTTGGTGATGCCCAGGTAAATCTCACTTTGGATGATGGAAGCTTCGTCCACCAGCACCTTGCGTACGGGCAAGCCTTTGATTTGCATGGCGAGGATAGTACGGGCGTGCTGATGCGCTTCCTGGGGGGTTTTTGCCAGTTTGATGCCCCCGGCTTTGCCCCGCCCGCCAACCAGCACCTGGGATTTGACGACCACGTGCCCGGCTAATTCACTGGCGATGGCGTGCGCCTCCTCTGGGCTGACGGCTACTTTGCCCCTGGGAATAGGAATTCCGTAGCGGGCAAAGATTTGTTTTGCTACATATTCGTGTAATTTCATGTGCTCTCTCCGAAATCTGAACCAAACACTATACAGGATTAATAGCATTTTATCACAATAGGAGCGGGTTTTCATACCTTTAGCTATTCTAGCCAATGCAGTAAAAAAGTTGACAACCTTATAAAAAAACTTTACAATAAAAAGCAAAAAGGTTGACAACATGAGCGAAAGACAAGCCCGAAACGAAGCAATCCAATCCTTTATCTTGCACAACCTGCGCAAACACCCCGGCGATATTGCCCGTCTAACAGCCGAGAAATTTGACGTCTCCCGCCAAACCGCCTGGAAGCACGTATCTATCCTGGTGCAGGCGGGAAAAATTAAAGCAGAAGGCGAGAAAAACAAGAGAGAATATTCGTTGGTTCCTCTCGCCAGTTTGCGGAAAAGTTATGCCATTACTCCAGATATCGCCGAGGATAAAATCTGGAGGCTGGACGTCGCCCCTATGCTGCGCGATTTTCCAGAGAACGTGCGCAGAATCTGTGAATACGGATTTTCAGAAATGGTAAATAACGCCATCGAACACAGCGAGGGTTTAGAAATCGTGGTGGACGTTTCGGTTTATTTCGATGTCATCTCATTTTCAATATACGACAATGGTATGGGTATTTTCAACAAAATTCAACGCGTGTACAGGTTAGACGATCCCATCCACGCCATTCTCGAGCTTTCCAAGGGGAAATTATCTACGGACCCCGAACATCACACGGGCGAGGGGATTTTTTTTACCTCGCGCATGTTCGATAAATTTAATATCCTTTCTCATAACCTATGTTTCACTCACGATGCTAAAGGTTTTGATTATCTTTTGGAAGGCGAAGAAAAAGCACCCAGAGGTACACTTATCTTAATGGAAATTGCCACGGATTCACCATGTACAACGATGCAAATCTTTAGAGAATTTACGACTCCGGAAAGCAATGCCTTCGAGCGTACGATCGTACCGGTTTTTCTCGCCCGTTATGGAGAAGAAAACCTGGTGTCACGTTCCCAGGCACGCCGCCTTCTGGCGCGCTTTGAAAAATTCAGGGAAGTGGTATTGGATTTTGCACGGGTTGACAGCATCGGTCAGGCTTTTGCCGACGAAGTGTTCCGAGTATTTCAAAATGAACACCCCAGCGTTCACCTGCTTACTATAAACGAAAATGAACAGGTTCGATTTATGATCAATCGAGCAAAACTCGCTAATGTTTGATGAAAATATCCGTCGTCTGCGGCTCAATTCACAAGGCGGTTTGAAATCATTCCGCTTTATATCCGATTTTACGCAAAAAGCCTTTGCGCCAGGCGATGTCCTCCTCGCCCTCGATGCCGAGAGGCGGCTCGCCGTCAATTACACCCAATATGCCGCGCCCCTGGGCGCTTTCGGCGAGAATGACTTCGACGGGATTGGCTGTGGCGCAGAAGATGTTTACGATTTCGGTTACGTTTTGAATAGATTTAAGTACGTTGATGGGGAAAAAGCCGTCTCCCAGGAAGATGATGAAACTATGCCCGGCGCCGATTGCATGGGCGTTTTTCTGCGCCAGGGCGATCATCGCCGCATCTGTGCCCGACCAACGGATGAGGCGTTTGCCGGACGCTTCGCAGAACGCCACGCCAAATTTAATGCCCGGCACAGCCGCAACCAGCGCCTCGTGGAGGTCTTCAACGGTTTTGATAAAATGGGATTGCCCCAAGATGAAATTGGTATCGGCAGGTTTTTCGATTTTAACGCTGATGATTTGCATTGTATCCTCCTTAATTCCCTGACGGGAGCAAAAATTACTCCACGTTAATCGTTAATACCGTCTTCCCCTTCACTATTGATGATCGTGAAGGGTTTGATTTCTCCTTTCTGGGATAATGTGTAAATCTTTCTCGCTCCGCCGCGATCGGAAGTGAAATAGATAACCCCGCGGCGGGTGGGGTGTGCGTCCCACGATTCGGCTGTGCCCGGCGTATGAGTAACCTGAATGATTTTCCCGCTGGTATTTATGCGATAGATTTCACGCCGTCCGCCGCGCGTGGAAGTGAAATAAATGGAATTATCTGCCGCCGGGCGAGGCTGGAAAGACTCACCGTTTGTGGTGTGGGTAACCTGTACGATTTTTCCGGATTGTTCCAGGCGAAAAATTTCAAGTGTCCCGCTGCGGTTGGACGTGAAATATAGATTTGAGTCGTCCGCCAGGTAGGCGTCCCAGGCTTTGCTATTACCGGGAGAGTGGGTTACCTGTTCAATTTTCCCGCTGGAGGTAAGGCGGTAGATCTCGGCTTTTCCATCCCGATTGGAAGTGAAGTATACCAACCTGCCTTGCGCGGCGGGGTGTGCATCCCACGCTTCGGCGTTTCCAGCAGAGTGGGTTACCTGGTTGATTACCCCGCCTTGTTTGATGAGATAGATCTCCCGTTTGCCGCTGCGGTTGGAAGTAAAATAAATTGTGCCGTTGGTTATGTAACTTGGCGCCCAAGATTCGGCATCACCGGGGGTGTGAGTTACCTGCTCTGTATTGCCGTTGGAAGTTTGGCGGTAGATTTCGCGTTTTCCGCTTAGCGAGGATACAAAGTAAAGTGTATCTGGGGAAAGGACATTGACAATAGAAAATAGCGCTGCTGCCAGGGTAAAGATAACGGCGAGGACGACAAAAGCTGCCAAGCCGAGGTAAAGATATGGTCTGCGAGAAGTGCGCGGTTTTTCTGCACCTGTCTCCGGCAGAGGCAGGGGCATAGAGGCGGTGGATGGCGGTGAAACAAACGCGCCAGGAAATGTTCCAGATTTTAGCGGGGGTGTGGGTTGTGAAATGGCTGTTCGTTCCTGGAGCTGGGGTGGGACGGTGGCTGCCTGGGGGAGGGGCGTTTTCTGTTCCACCAGGGATGCGGAAGG
>CAZGDA010000078.1:0-12310 GCA_964524425.1 uncultured Anaerolineaceae bacterium
CTCAAAGACCTATACAAAGACATGGAATCTCGTATGCAAGGCGCAGTCCAGGCGTTGGAAGACGACATCTCCGGTATCCGTACCGGACGCGCCAACCCCGGCTTGGTGGAACGCCTCACGGTAGAATATTACGGCGCTGCCACACCCCTGATGCAGTTAGCCACCATCACCGTGCCCGATGCACGCACGTTGATGATCCGCCCATTTGATGCTGCTTCTATGAAAGAAATTGAACGCGCCATTCTCGCATCCAGCCTGGGGTTAACCCCTAACAACGACGGCAAAGTCATTCGCCTGAACCTGCCCCCCCTCACCGAAGAACGTCGTCGCGATCTGGTCAAAGTCGTGCACAATCGCATGGAAGAAGCCCGCGTGGCTGTGCGCAACATCCGCCGCGACGGCATGAAAGACCTGCACGAGTTTGAAAATGAAAAACTCATCTCGGAAGATGCGCGCAAAGATGGCGAAGAAGAATTACAGAAGATCACCGATCGCTTTATCGCCCTGGTAGATAAAACCGGGGAGAAGAAGCAAAAAGAGATCATGGAAGTCTGATAACGATTTTCCTTCCAAAACTTGATTTATGTCCGATTTAAAACACGTAGCGATAATTATGGACGGGAACGGGCGCTGGGCGAAGGCGCGCGGCTTGCCGCGCATCGCCGGGCACCGCGCCGGAACGGAAAATCTGCGCCGCATCATTCGCACCACCGTCGAGTTTAACATCCCTTACTTGACTCTGTACGCCTTTTCCACCGAAAACTGGAGCCGCCCGCAAGACGAAGTGCTTGGTTTGATGCAAATCCTCGCCGAAGCCGTAGATCGCGAGCTAAAAGAATTACACGCCGAAGGTGTGCAGATCCGCCACCTGGGAGAAAAAGACCGCCTGGACGCCAATTTACGCAAAAAGATCGAAAACGCCATCGAAATCACGAAAGACAACACCCGCCTGGTGTTGAGCGTGGCGTTAAATTATGGCGGCAGAGCCGAGATCATCCGTGCTGTTCAGCGCCTTTTACAAGAGGGTTGCAATCCGCAAGACATCAACGAAACCCTCTTCAGCAATTACCTGTACACTGTCGGCATGCCAGACCCAGACCTCGTCATTCGCACTTCCGGCGAAATGCGCACCAGTAATTTTCTCATCTGGCAGGCAGCCTACGCAGAATGGTACGTTACCCCCACTTTCTGGCCCGACTTTGACAAAACCGAGTACCAACGCGCCATCGAGGCGTACAATAAACGCCAGCGGCGCTTTGGAGGCGTGCCCGCTTGATTACCAGTCTAATCAGGCGTCTCTACTTCATCGTCATCGCCTTGCCTGTCGGCTTCGTGTTGTTCATCTTGGGCGGTTGGGCGCTCACCATCACGGTAACCCTCATCCTATGTCTGGCTGCCTACGAATACGGCAAGGTTTTTGAATTGGGCGGTGTTCATCCCTCTCGCTGGGTGCTCATCGGTGGCACCGCCGTTCTAGTTTTGGCGCGTCACCTCACCGGGTTTGAGAGCGCCGCCTGGCTCCTGTCTTTGCTCATCTTCATCAGCATGGCAATTCATCTCGTAACCTACGAACGCGGGCGTGACTTCGCCGCCAGTGATTTTGCCGCCACCCTGGCGGGCATCCTTTATTTCGGCTGGCTGGGCGGTTATTTCATCTCCCTGCGCTCTCTTCCAGACGGCATGTGGTGGATCATCCTCGCCCTGGTCTCCACCTGGATGGTGGACGTCGGCGGTTACGTCGTCGGCAGACCATTTGGCAAACACCACTTCAGCCCGCGCCTAAGCCCGCGCAAAACCTGGGAAGGCTATGTTGGTGGCATTTTCGGTGGTATCCTGGGAAGTGTGCTGGTCGTTGTAGCATGGAATGCCATTGAACCCAGCAGTGCCGCTCCAGTTCAATTGTGGCAGGCTGTTTTGTTGGGTGTTGTCCTGGGAATTCTCACCCCTCTCGGCGACTTGGGCGAGAGCATGGTCAAGCGCCAGTTTGGCGTCAAAGATTCCAGCCACCTCATCCCCGGGCACGGGGGCGTGTGGGACCGCATCGACTCGTGGCTGTGGGGCGTCGCCCTCGGTTATTACTTTATCGTTTGGCTGATACTGTCCTAATCAGAATAAAATCTCACATCCCCACCTGCCGCGGCAAACCCGCCCCGTGCAGGCGCGCCTCGCTCGCCGTTTTGTGCCATATTCCAGCAATAGCCGTTGCGCACTGCGGACAGGTTCCCGCACTGCTGATGCGATAGGCATGAATCGTATACCCAAAACGCTCGACGAGTTCTGCGCCACAATTCGGGCAGCGTGTGTTTTCATAATTACCGATTTGCCCGCGTAAATTGCCCGCATAGACGTAATGCAGCCCGGCTTCCTCACCGATTTCTGCCGCCCGTTGCAGCGTCTTCGCCGGTGTGGCAGAGTGACTGGTCATCTTGAAGTCCGGGTGAAAGGCGGCAACGTGCCCGGGGATGGCCGCCGAGACCGAGACGAGGAACCGCGCCGCCTCCATCAACTCCTCGTTGCTGTCGGTGAAGCCGGGCACCACCAGCGTAACCACCTCGACCCACAACCCCATCTCGTGTGCCATCTTGATCCCGTTCAACACGTTTTGCAGCACACCGCCCAACTGACGGTATTGCTTGTCCTGCATCGTTTTTAGATCAATCTTCATCGCGCTCAAATACGGGCGCAGGTAGCCCAGCACCTCCAGCGTTGCGTTGCCGTTGGATACAATGGCGCACTTCAACCCTGCCTCCACTGCCGGTTTGAAGATCGCCGCCGCCCACTCCGCCGTGATCAGCGGTTCATTGTACGACGAGGCGATCACCTGGGCGTGAGTCTGGCGGGCGTAAACCACCACCTGCTCTGGCGTGATCTCGTGCACGTGGCGCACCGAGAGGTCGCAAGCCGCTTCGCGCAGCACCTGCGAAGAAAGCCAATTCTGGCAATACTGGCAGTGGAAGTCACAGCCCAGCATCCCAAACGTCAGCGCCTCCGCGCCGGGGAAAACGTGAAAGAAAGGCTTCTTCTCGATTGGGTCGGCTGCCAGCCCTGCCACGTAACCCCACGGCACGCGCAGCCTTCCCCCCTGATTGAAGCGCACTTTACAAATGCCGCGCTTCCCCTCCTGAATTACACAGCGGTGTGCGCAGGCGAAACAACGCACCGCATCCTTCGCCAGGCTTTCCACCAGCGTTCCCTCGGCGCTCAGTTTGTCCAAATACCCCGCCAATGTCGCCATCTTCCACCTCCCTCACTATTATTGTATCACAAACCGCTGCGCAGGTTCTCTCCTGCGGCTCCATCCACATCCACCCCACACGCCATTGCGACCAGCCTTAGCAAACCCGCCAACTCTCTGCGAACGAGCGCAGCGAGCCCGCCACCTTGTGGCGCAGCAATATCTCCCCCATCCAACCCCACTATTGTTATCTTTATTCCAAACCGCCTCGGACATTTTCACCTAAACACGATATAATTATTCCTCATAAGATAACGTCAACTCAGGATTAGATTGTCTATGCGCAAAGGAACAAAGACCAGTTCATTCGGCGCCAGCGTGCGCATCAACCACGACGCCTCGGCGTACTACAGCTCGCGCCTTTATTCCGAGCTGCCCGGTAATCCCGCCGCCGCTGCACCAGACAACCCCTTCCCTCCCGCCTGCGAGAACACCATCTTCCCTTGCACTTCTGAGCACATGAGCGGCATCCCGGATAATTCTCTGCACCTGATGGTTACTTCCCCGCCTTACAACGTCTCGAAAGATTACGACGCCGACCTCTCCTTAGACGACTACCTGCGCCTCCTGCGCAGCGTCTTCAGCGAGACCTATCGCGTCCTGGTGCACGGCGGGCGCGCCTGCGTCAACGTCGCCAACCTGGGGCGCCGCCCCTACATCCCCCTCTCCGATTACATATCCCGCATGATGCTGGAAATCGGCTTTCACATGCGCGGCGAGATCATCTGGTCGAAGGGCGCCGCCGCTGGGATATCCATGGCGTGGGGCAGTTGGAAGTCCGCCTCCAACCCCGTCTTGCGCGACACGCACGAATACATCCTCGTCTTCTCCAAGGGCACCTTCCGGCGCAAGAAACCGCCCGGCAAGGAAAACACCATATCCAGAGAACAATTCATGGAGTGGACGAAATCGGTCTGGACGATGAACACCGAATCCGCCCGCAAAGTCGGGCATCCCGCCCCCTTCCCGGTCGAACTGCCTTACCGCCTCATCCAGCTATACACCTACACCGGCGACGTCGTCCTCGACCCCTTCATGGGCAGCGGCTCGACCGCCCTCGCCGCCCTGCAGAGCGGGCGCAAGTACGTCGGCTACGAGATTGACCCCGCCTACCTCGCCCTCGCCGCCCAGAGAATTGCCCAGGTGGTAATAATACCATAGGATTTATTGGATAATTTCCCGTCTTGTTCTTCCTAATTTGGATCAATAAGCCAAGTGTTCATTGTAGGATCCTTAATGAGCCGATAAGTGATCCCTTTACTGGTAGTTATAGTTCCACTTTTATAATAATATCTGCCTATGATAAATACTTCAGCCTCGGTTTCATTTTGCGATTTAATAGTAGCATCTAATATTTCTATTTTTTCCACAGTATTCCACCAATCAATATAGGCTTCTTGATATCCACCTCTCTTATATATATTGTCATGAAAATTTTCTGAAAGTCGTGACCATGAGAGTTCATATTCTCTGTTATTGATTATTTCAAAATAATCTCGCATAAATTGTTCAGGATCAGAACCAATGGTTTGGTTATCTTCGTGTGATTCAGGCATCGGAGCAGGTTCTTCTTTATCTGTTACATCTGGAGGTAGTGCTTCTACTGTATGTGTCTTTCGCTGCGCTCTGACTACAATGATAACGCAGTCATTTTGCCCTTGAATTTCTTCGATGAGTTCATTTTGTTCAAACGTAACATGAAATGTACTTCCTATCTCATACTCCTTTCGATGGACTTCGCCTGCCTCATCTTCCCATAAAATAAAAAAAGTATAAGGTTTGCTCTTAGTTAGGGCAATTGTATCTTCAATAGCCATATATAATCCAACGAAACCTATCTTCACATCAAGCTTGGGAGCAAACCCACCTTTAACAGACACCTGCCCCGTGGAATCAATAGCTATACCGACGTTGACTGGACCTGCTTCACCCCCCACGACCAGTGATGGGTTATCAACACCACAAGAGGTAGTCATCAAGAGGAAAACGATGAACAGAAAACGAATATATTTTGGCATTTGCATCACCCGAAAATTTTTATTAAATAGTCTTATGTCTATAGATAAATTTTCAAGAAGTTGAATTATGCTATATAATCCCTTCATGTTCTTATGCTATTGCGGTTTGTTCTACAACCGCTTGATTATTCAATTAAATAAAATGCACAACGTGCAAGTGATGCTATGAATATTATACAAAAAAACCCACGCGCCACAAAGCAACCCCCTCCCTCGTCGCGCCTGACCGTAAGTACTTCCCGCCCCAGCCTCGCCCCTGCTGGCTCGTTTCTTTTCCGCGTTTAAATTCTACTCACCCCCGCGCCCCCCCACCAAACCCCGCAACCGCCCGGCGGCCAGCCCCAGACCCGCATCTCCGCACCCCCCTCGCCCCGCCTCACATCCCCGCCACCTCTGGGATGACCTCGCGCCCGATCACCTCCAGCGGCTTGATCTCCTGCACGTTCGGCATGTTGAAGATCAGGTGCTGAAAACCAAGTTGACTCAGCCGCCGGCAACCTTCGATCATCTGCGCCACAGTCGTCCCCCCGGCTGCCAGGTTCACGCTGTCCAAAGCCGTTTTCTCGATCTCCTCGTACGGGCGTCCGGCTTCCTCGCAATGGCGTTTTAGAACGTCTAATTTCTCCCGCAGAACCTCACTTCCAAGCATGGCAAAGAAGTTACACGCATCCCCATATTGAGCAATCAGGCGCAGCGTTTTCTTTTCCCCCGTCCCACCGATCAGGATCGGCGGGTGCGGCTTACTGAGTGGTTGCGGGCTGTTCAAGGTCTCGTCCAGGTGATAATACTTGCCGTGATAAGCCGCCACCTTCCCAGACCACATTTGTTTGGCGATCTGCAGAGTTTCCTCCAATCGCTCGAAGCGCTCTTTTAGAGGGGGAAATTCCACACCCAAACCGCGCGCCTCGCGCTCGAACCAGGCAGCCCCGATGCCCAAATAAGCCCGTCCCCCGGAGAGCGTATCCAGCGTTGTAACCGTCTTCACCAGGATGCCCGGGTTGCGATAGACCACACCTGTAACCAGCGTCCCGAGCTTGACACGTTTTGTGTGTGCGGCAATAAAGGATAGCGTGCTGTATGCTTCCAGCATCGGCTCGTCAATTTGACCAATCATTCCAATCTGAAAGAAATGGTCCATCACCCACAAACTGGAAAAACCAACTTCGTCAGCCGTTCTGGCAATTTCTGCCAGGCGCTCCCCCATCCCAGCCGGGGCATTTTGCCACGTAAAACGCGGGATTTGCAGTCCGATTTTCATACATTCCCTCCTCGAAAAGATAGCAGATGATTTTCTCGATACGAAATGCCGCCGGTATCAAACCGGCACAAAACATCCTTCCCCCAATACGTTTTGTGGGCTTCCCTTGAGATCACCCCCATCATCTTTTCCCGCCGCGCCACATCTCAGAGGTTCGCCGCCCAGATGGCAAAGCTGATCACCAGCAGCCAGGGCAGAAAAGTCCCCGCCCTCCATAAATATTCCAGCCGCCCGCTCTGCTTCACGTTCATTTCCAGGTTGTGCGCGGCGTAGTGCCGCTCCACAAGCACGTTCGCCAGCGGGATCACCAGCAGCGTATACATCCCCAGGGAAATCTTCGGAAATATATACTCTGTCGCAATCGAGACCAGAAAAACCAGCGGCGTGATCAACTGCCGCACAGTAACATACCGGCAGTATTCCGCGCTGATTTCCGGGTGGGCGTGCAGGTGGCTCACCGCGTAATTCCACGTCAGCGTCAACATAATACCGGCTAAGGCGATGTTGAGCGAATACGTCGTCCACAGCAAGGGATAATTGGCTGCCTGGGGTTCGTCAAGACTGATCGCCGCCGTGCTGAACGGCAGCAAGCCAATGAAAAGTAAAAACAGCAAATTATAGCGCAGCAACCTGTTGTCGTAGCGGATGACGTGATCGAAAATTCCGTGATGCGCCAGCCAGTACGTTCCGGTTACCAGAAAAGTCAACACGTAACTAAACAGGTGTGGTCCCACCGATTCCAGAAAATCAGCGTCGCTTCCGCCTCCGCTCAAAAAAATCTCCGGCACCTTCAAATCCAGGACGAGAAAAGTCAACACGGTGGCGAACACCCCGTCGCTCAACGCCACCATGCGCACTGGCTCTTTATCTTTGTTCAATGTGTTGTTCTGCTCCGCTTTCTCCGCCATATCCCGCCCCTCGCTTCACAAGAAATGCCTTCTGCTGCACCACATCAACAACAATCGCTGCTTTATAATGATTTATGAAACACGCGGTGGTTCTTATACGGCTTGCCGCCGATATTTATCAGGTCCTGACGCATGGTAACCGCCGTTTCCGCCACCTGGGTGAGTTCCCCGTAATCGAAATCGAATTCGTGCATCGTCTTGCACATCTCGGAATACAACAGCGCGTTCCCGCCCCGCCCGTGGAAGTCGGGCAAAATGCCCATGCCGTTAAACGAGATCCACTTCGTGCGCCGCACCTCCATCATCAGGTCAATCACCCCAAACGGGAACGGATTGCCCTTAATGCGCTGCATCGCGGCGGAAATATCCTGGAAACCGAACGCAAACCCAACGATGTCTTCCTCGTGCATGATGATCTTAATCAGCTTCGGATGCGCCAGTAGCATAATATTATCTACCACAAAGGAAACCTCGCGTTCCGTCAGCGGGTAATACTCCCAGTTGCTCACAAAAGCCTTGTTATACGCCTTGCCAATCGCCCCTGCCCACGAGACCAATTCGCGCTTATCCCGAAAGCGTTTGACGTGCAAATTACCGCGCTCGCGCACCCGATCTGCAATGCGATGAATCCGCTCCGGAAAATCAAAATGGTGGATGTCAATAAAACAAGACACGAAATCCACCTCTTTTTCAAAGCCCAGGTTTTCCAGCAGGCGCGGGTAATAAGCGAAATTATAATTCATCATATTCATCATCTGGCGGTGATCGAAGCCCTCCACGAGGATTCCGTACCCGTCCAGCGGACCAAAACCCTTCGGTCCCACTACCGTGTCTAAACCGCGCTGGCGCGCCCATTCAAACGCTCGTTCAAACAATGCGTTAGCTGCTTCCTGGTTGTCCTCACAATCAAAAAGATAAAATTGCGCCTGGCGGCTGTCGTGATACTCGTTGAAAGCCATATTTTCAATCACCGCCACGCGTCCAACGTCTCGCCCGTCCTCTTCAACGATGAAAAAATCCGCCTCCGAATGTTCGTAAAACGGGTGCTTTTGCTTGTTGAGCATCAAAGCAATGTCATTGCGAATGGGCGGCACCCATTGCGGGCAGCCGCTGTACATGCGATAGTGCAGGTCCACAAATCGTTTGACTTGCGCTTTATCATTCGTATCAATCTGATGAACGTGAAGCATCTCTATCTCCTGGCGAATAAAATAAAATACTTTCTACAATAAGATTATTTTGCTCGTTGCGTCAGCCATTTAGGATCGTCTCCTCGTGCCGTTCGCGCCGGGGTAAACCCACCGCCGCAAGCTCCCTGTGCCGGACAGGGCAGTAACAGATAATTCGTGGCGCTCAACATTTCCGCGATCCAGGCGTCGTATTCTTCGTAAGCGCCTGTATCCGTGCCCAATTCATTTTTAAAATGGATTTTCCAGTACACGTGTCCCGAGGCACAAGAAGGACCACCAGCGATCGTGATCACTTCTCCTGGGTTAAGATACCCCATCACAATATCGGTGTCTTCTCCTGGCTCCCAGCGCAAGCGCACGCTGAGCGGCGGCACTGGGTTTACGTAAGCCCGGCTGCCAATTTGCAGCCCCGATGCTGGCGCGCCATCACACGGGAACCACGAAAACGATCCCGTACCTGCCGCGTCTGTGGTTACCGGTGCGGGAGTCTGCTCCACCACGCCAGGCTGTTGCCCCTCTTCGCAAGCGGAAATCTCATTTCCGGCGATGCGCCAGTGATTCCCTGTTACTTCCGGCGGAGACATCAACAACCAGCGGCATACCAGCCCACCTCCCTGGTACGACGTCTTCACCAGCGCTTTTATTGTTCCCTGGGCTGTCTTACCGCTATCGTCTATCCCAACTTTCAAAATCTCCCACCCCATCAACGCCGCCGGAGTGGTAGGCACATTGTTCACCGTTGTCGCCAGGAAATCGGCAAAGTTCGTCTGCGTTGCAAATTCACTCGTCAACCAGGTCGTCTTGACCGCTTCAAACCCCTGCTGGCGATACAGCACCAACGCAGAGAAAATTGAGTCTTCCGCAGTCAAAGGAAAAGGCTGCGTTGAAGCAGGCATCTGCGCCATCGTCGGCGCCGGTTGTAAGGCAAACGAAATCGTTGCTGTCGCCGGTGCATTTTCTGCGCTCTTCTTTCCCGCGCAGCCAGCCAGCGTTACGATCCCGCATAGAATCAGGAAAAATAACCATCCCTTTCTCATTTTATCCATAGCATAAACCAAGAAGACAAACTACCCGCGCTTAAAATCGCAGCACCTTGTCTTCCTCCCACCTCCGCTTTTCATTATACCATACTCTATTCGTGCGTCATTCCATTTCAATCCCCCATCCCGCTGTAAATAACTCCCTCTCCACTTCTTCAAGCGGCAAGGCAGCATACTTTTCATCTAACAATCGTCCATAAACCACGCCGCTGCATTCCTGCCCGTTTTGCGTCAATCCGTTGGTTGCACTGTTGAGAAAAACGTCCTCTGGCAGTGGACAGCCATTATTCAGCCATTCTTGCACGCGTTTGTGGTTGAGATTGCACGCCTCGAATAAAACAGCCGCCGCAGGAGATTGCAGCCACTCGCGCGCTTCCTCCGCCTCCACTGCGTCCTCGCTTTGCGCCGCCGCCAGCACCGCCTCGCTCAATACATATATAGCCAACCGGTACCAGCCTTCCCCGCTGCCTTGCACCCCCTCCAGCCTGCTCGGCGTTATCCCCAAGCCGCGATACCATTCCTGAAGATAAGACCTGCTTCCCCCGGGAATACGTTCTCCCACCCTCACGGCAGGCTTATTCCGTTTGATCATAGTGTGCTTTCCTTTAGGATAATTTAGAACTTATGTTCTAGTTTATTCTATCAGAATCACCGCACGCCTGTCAAGATTCCACAATGCAATTAATACAGCGATTAATAACCGCGAAAATGAAAAAACCCGACAGGTTCCCCTCACCCTGTCAGGTCGAAAAGACCGTGCATGCAACACCGTTTATTCTAGAACCGCACCGCAAACGGATACTACCGACGTGTTATTCTCATCCGCCGGGCAAAGCGCATAGCCTGTCATTCTGCCGCGTGTTGGTTGGATCATACGCAGGGTCAGGTAGATAGGCGTGACGCCGCACACGTTATTGCAATTCTCCACGGTTTGAATAGCCGCGTAGAATCCTCCGGCGTCTCCAGCGCAAATGTGTCTTAATAATTCATCGTCCGCAGCCTGCAAAGCAATTTTAGCAGAAGCATCCAGCGCCGCTCCGCCAAACGCAGGTCCGACGTGCGCCAGGTCTGCCGCCGCCGCGTAGAACACGCGCCTGCCTTGCGTTGCCCGTCGTAAAGCCGAAATAAAACCTTCCAACCTATCCTGGTTGTGCGATTGGGCGCGCAAATCACCGGTTAATACAGGCACCAGTGCTGGTAAATCAGCATCCCGCTTACCCTTCATACACATATATTGCATCCACACCGCAGCCAATTCCACCGAATGTTCCATCCGGTGATGGATTTCTTCCTCAAAGGCAGCCTCTTCACCCACAACCTCTGCCAATTCGTTGACCACATCCACATCCGTGCGCAACACACCCAGCGGCGTAGCGTAGTTTTGGCGCGTCAGCGTGAACAGGGAATTCACGCTGTTATGATCCGTCCCAAAAATCACCACCACGTCAGCCATTCGTAGAGCTTCCGCGGCGGATTGCCACACACCCGCGTATACTGCTCCGCCGCGCCCAAAATCAATGTGCGGACTGATCAACCCGCGCACATTTTCACCAGTTTGTCCACCCCCATTCGTCTCCGCGAGATAATCCTCCAGCATCGCTCGCAGGTCATCTTCCCCTTCCGGGTAAGAACCGCCAACACAGCTCGGCGGTCGGAAAGCAGCCTGGCGATACGCCCGCAAAACATCTCTGCGGGCGCTCTCAGACCGTTCATTTTCCAGCAGACACGCCTCGTCCAAAACGTTTATCAAACCGCGCAACTTGTCCAGCGAAACGTTCAACCGAAAACGCACTGCCAGGGCAGCCGCAATCCCGCCCGCGTCGCGACTGCCGTCGCATAATGCCAGGGCTGGCGCCAGCGCCTGCGGAACCAAAATCGTTTTCTCCGTCAGCGCCAGCGGATCGCGCAACATCACAAACCTCTGCCCTTCGTATTCCAGCGGGCGATAATCCAATAAACGCAGCCTGGGAAAATCGTTGCTCATGCTTTAGTTATATCACACGCCGCACTTGCGGGCAATCTTTTCTATAAATTAACCACCCGCCGGGTGAGCAACGACCATGATTTCGTACTCGTCCAGTTTCACCGGCAGACGATTCCACGCACCCGCCGTGCCACCCCAAATCTGGTCAATCACAAAACCGGCGCGCTTCATCACTCCAACGAATTCCGCCGGGGTATACGCGCGCTCGCGCACCACAACATTCTTTTTCCCTTCCGGCGTATCATATTCCATCGTATTATTTTCCGTCATCGTAACCAGGTCAAGAACACCCTGACTCACCTTCTCATCATCGTACATCCGAATCAGGCGGCAGGCGTTCAGCGCGTTCACGATAAATTTGCCCCCCGGTTTCAACGCCGCACACACCTTGCGTAACACTTGCTCGTCGCGTGTGTAAGCGTCGTCCGTCGCACCGAGCAGACATAAAGCCCCCTCGCACAGGCAAATTGCCGCGTCGTATTTCTGCGTTGGGATGAACTCCATGATGTCTGCGTGCACGAACTGAATTTCCACTCCAGCAAGCCTGGCAGCCTTGTGCGCCTGGTTAAGCATACCCTCCGAAATGTCCACGCTGGTCATACGGTAGCCCAGCTTTGCCAATCCAACCGAATGTCGTCCCGTACCACAGCCCACTTCCAGAAGGCTGCCACCCGCCG
>CAZGDA010000079.1:0-12017 GCA_964524425.1 uncultured Anaerolineaceae bacterium
CAACCATTTTTATCACGGAAGCCGATTATTCTTGATTCGTCGAGAAATATCTGGTACACTACTTGTAATGATTGCTGCAATCCTATTAGGATTTTCAATTGTCATTCAGTGTGCTTCCATATTTCAAATATCCCGCTTGGTAAGCTCAGCGGAAGACCGTTTGAAATGGGGAGCATTTATTGTCGCGCTGGTAGCCTCCATCGCTCTGGACATCTTCCTGGTTTATCTAATTTATAACAACGATTTTCAGGCTAATCTGCAAATCATCGTCTCTTCAGTATGTTTGTTAAAATCAATATTATTCGCCGCCAGCTTTCTCTGGTTCCAGCCCCGCATAACCTCCTTAAGTCGTTGGGCAAAAATCTATAAAGCGCGCTCTGAGCGTTATCGCTCAATTTTTGATAACGTCCCGCACATGCTTTCATTAAAGGATTCAGAAGCCTCCTACCAATTAACCAATCCAGCGTTCGCTCGATTTTTGGATAAGAGCGTCGAAACTTTTATCGGAAAAACTGACTTCGACCATTTCCCGGAACAGGAGGCTGCCCGTTTGCAAGAAGAGGATAATAACGTCGTCCAAATGCGCACGCCCAAAGTACAGGAAGTGGAAATCAACAGCCCCACGCGAGGCAAGCGCTGGTTGCAAATTTGGCGCGTTCCCCTTCTGGCAGATTCAGGCGAATGCGAAGGCATTGTTACCTCCGCTGTAGATATCACAGATTTCAAACAGTTTGAAGATGCCTGGTTGCGCGAAAGTGAGGAAAAAGCCAAAATCAGCGATGCTTTGCAGCGTCAATTACGTTTAGAACACTTGATTGGCGCCATAAGCGCCCACTTTATCCAAACCAACCTTGAAAAGGTTGACAAGGAAATTGACCAGGCGCTGCAAGCCATCGGTGAGGCTTTAGGGGTAGACGCTATGTTTCTTCTTCTTATGGCAGAGGGAGGAAAAAACCTGGAATGTCCATATCAGTGGCAAAGAGCAGCCAGCCTGCCTTCATCACCTGCTCTCACCCCAGAGGAGTTGAGCAACCTACCACTGGATGGAACTCCTTGGTGGGCAGGAAAGCAGCCGCGTTTCGACATACTTCACATTTGTGCTTCTGCGTCGGCTTCTCCCGAAACCCACAACAGCATCGCTTATTTGCAGGCTCACGGAATATCCTGTTTCTCCGCTTTGCCTCTTGTCAGTGGACGATCCATTATTGGCTACCTGTGCCTGGTAAGCACAAGCGAAGAGAAAACTTGGACGCCCGATTCGCAAAACATGCTAAAAATATGTGCAGAAGTCTTTGTCAACACCCTTAAAAGGAAATGGGACTCAGAAAAACGCATCGAAACGAACAAGAAAATCAATACCTGGATAGCCAAATTGGAAGCCGCCAATCGTGAAACTACCTTGGTCAGCGAAATGGAAAATCTACTTTTGGTCTGTCGTACAGCAGATGAAGCCTATCCAATCATTGAACGCTACACAAAACGTCTCTTCCCCAGTGTATCCGGTGCTCTTTACATCTTAAACCAGGTTGACCAACCGGCAGAGCGCATGATATCCTGGGGGCAAAACCCGCCTGCTGAACACGAATTGGGTGTGAGCGAATGTTGGGGATTGCGGCGCGGCAAAACACACATCATCAATGATCGTAATGCCGGTCCCAACTGCCTGCATTTAAGCAATCCCAGACCATCCGCATATTCATGTATTCCTTTGATTGCCCAGGGTGAAACCCTGGGATTGCTGCACATTCGCTGCGAACCGGAAGGGATGGGGTCTCAAATTTTACCTGAGGCAGTACATAGTTTGGCTGCCACAGTAGCAGAGTACATTTCTCTTGCTCTTTCGAATCTGGCGCTCAAGAATATGCTTCTCATCCAGGCAATTCGCGACCCGCTTACAGGTCTATTTAACCGACGCTACATGGAAGAAACCCTCGAACGTGAAATTCATCGTGCCAGCCGGCATGGTAGCGCGGTGGGCATCATTATGTTTGACCTGGACGAGTTTAAACTGATTAACGATGTTTTCGGGCACGAAGCCGGAGACCTCGTCTTAAAGTCCCTGGGGGAACTCCTGCTCATTTTCTTTCGCGGTGAAGATGTCGCCTGTCGTTTCGGCGGCGATGAATTCACCGTTATCCTACCGGAAAGCACTCTCGCAGATACCTGGCAGCGCGCCGAGCAAATGCGCGATGCCTGGAAAAACGCCAAAATTAAATTTGAGGGGGAAAATCTACGCATTCCAACCCTATCTATTGGCATTGCAGCCTTCCCAGAGCATGGAACCAAACCCGAACAAATCTTGCAAGTCGCCGATGCAGCCGCCTACGCTGCCAAATCTAAAGGAAGAGACCGCGTCATGCTCGGTAAAACTCAGGAACATCAACCAAAAGAATAATGCAAAACGTGATTCATACTATCTCAAAAGCCTTTCATATAGTCGCATATCGGCTTAAGGCACAGGGACTGCGTACTACCTTGTTGTGGGTGTATGCGCGCGGCCTCCCCCGCCTGACGGGTATTCCCATCCTAAAATACAGTCAAATTTCTCCCCAGGTCTACGTAGGCGCGCAGTATTCTGCTCAGGGCAAACGTACTCTTCAATTATGGGGCATCAATGGTATAATAAACATGCGTCAAGAGTTTGATGACGCCGCAAATGGGCTGGAATTAGAGTATTACCTCCACCTGCCCACTGTGGACGACGAGGCTCCCAGTATGCAAGCATTGGAACAAGGCAGTCAATTTATCCACCGCGTTGTTTCGCAAGGCGGTAAGGTATACATACACTGCGCCGGGGGCGTTGGAAGAGCGCCAACAATGGCAGCTGCTTTCTTCATTCAACACCAAGGCAAGTCCCTGGCAGAAACGCTCGCACTCATACAGAAAGCCCGTCCGTTCATCAACATCACTCCTGCACAGATGCAAAGGTTAAAAGAATGGAATCAAAAATATCACGCCGCGATTTCCTCAAATTCGGCGTAAGTGGACTAACTGCGGCACTCTCACCTTTTTTATGGCAATCAGGGCAGCGCCCTTTCCAGAAAATGCCCCCGGGGGATGACCCCTTCCCCATGCGCGCGCCTGCCTACACGTTGGGCAGAGCGGCTCTCTCTGGTATGTATTACGCCGAACCTTCCTTTGAGAGTCAACAACTCTCTGGATACAATTCAAACACGGTCTTTAAAATCTATGAGGAGACTACCGGCGCGGCGTATCAAACGTACAACCCTAAATGGTACCAAACCGATAAAGGCTGGGTCAACGCCGCTTACGTACTCCCTGCCAGCGATGAGAAAAACGTTGCGATCATGCAAATCCCGGCTGGCGGTTTTCTCGGTGAAATTAGCGTACCTTACACCTGGGTGTGGAGCGAATCTCGCAACGGGCAACTCAAGCGAAAATACGCATACTATTATGCAATGACCGTCTGGGTGGACTACGTCTCCACAGATAAAAACACAGGTATTATCTGGTATCGCATATTTGACGACCTGGAAGAAAAATATTACTGGATTCCCGCCGAGCAAGTCCGCCCGATTCCACCCGAAGAAGTCGCCCCCATCTCGCCCGATGCTCCCGCGAAGCGCATTGAAGTTCTACTCAGTCAGCAAACCTTGCTTGCTTACGAAGGAGGGCAGGTTGTATTTTCCACACCTGTTTCCACCGGCGCACAGGAAGGGGATACAAAACCGGGCGAATACGTAATTGAGCGCAAACGCCCCGTCCGGCACATGGCGCCTATGGAGGGTAACGGTTACGACTTGCCTGGCGTACCCTGGGTATGTTTCATATCCTGGACGGGCGTTTCCATTCACGGCACATATTGGCACAATAACTTCGGGTTTCCCATGAGCCACGGCTGTATCAACCTGCCTACCCCTGCCGCGAAATGGATTTATCTTTGGACAATGCCTGTCGTCCCCGCCGACGTTCAGCACGTCAAGGCAGACGGCACACCGGTAACTGTCATTGCTTAATAAAATTGCATTATAATTGCTGCGCAAGCACTAGAGGGTTATGGGGTCGCTTTCCTTAGAAATTTTCCTTATCATTGCCTTAATCTTGGCAAATGGTTTGTTCTCGATGTCTGAACTGGCTATCTTGTCTGCTCGCAAAGCTCGCCTGCAAAAATTAGCCGACGAAGGAGATGAGAATGCGCGTATCGCCCTGGATTTAGCCGAAAACCCTAACCGTTTCCTCTCCACTATTCAAATTGGGATAACGATTGTGGGTATTTTGGCAGGCGCTTTCGGCGGCGCCACGCTTGCAAAAACGCTGGCACAGGCTCTCAATGCCATCCCTTACCTATCTCCCTACAGCGATGGGATTGCTTTTGCCGTCATCGTCATCCTTATTACTTATCTGACGTTGGTCATCGGCGAACTCGTTCCCAAGCAAATTGCCTTGCGCAACGCCGATAGCATCGCCCTGCGCATTGCTCATCCCATGGCGGCGTTGTCTCGCATGGCAGGGGTGATTGTTCATCTGCTCACTCTATCGAGCGACTGGACCTTGCGCCTGCTTAACTTGAAAACGACCAACGAACCGCTCGTTACCGAAGAGGAAGTCCGCCAGATGCTTTCCCAGGCAACAGAAGATGGGGTTTTCGAGCCAGCCGAGGAAAAAATGGTTCATCAAATCTTCCGTTTGGCAGACCGCAAAATAAACGCCTACATCACCCCGCGTACCGATATTGTCTGGCTGGATATGGAAGATGAGTATGCAGTAAATCGCGAAAAGATTCTCTCTAGCGGTCATGACTGTTTTCCTGTTGCAGAGGGTACATTAGATAACGTGCTTGGGCTGGTTTTTGCCAAAGATTTCCTCGCCCAGTTCCTGCGAGATCAAACACCAGACCTGCGCAGCATCATCCAACCCGCCCTATACATCCCTGAAAATGTACCTGCATTGGAAGCGTTGGAACGTATGAAGGAAACCCACGCCCACGTCGCCCTGGTCTTTGACGAATACGGCGGTTTACAAGGTTTGGCAACCATTTACGATATTTTAGAAGGTACTATCGGAAACCTTCCAGGCAGTCAGCAAGACACGGACGCAGAAATCACACCTCGCGCAGATGGCTCTTATCTGGTGGACGGCAAAATTCTCATTGATCAATTCATGGAAATCATGAAAATACGAAATTTGCCCGAGGATTCGGCAGGCGATTATCAGACCTTGGGTGGGTTTGTAATGACAAACCTTGGGCACATCCCCAGCACAGGGGAGCGCCTGACCTGGGATCAATATTGTTTCGAAGTGGTTGACATGGACGGACGCCGGGTGGACAAAGTCCTCGTTACCCCATTAAGCACAGGTTGTGCTTAAACTCATCATTCATTCAGGACGCTCGCCTGTCCACTCCCAATTTCCGCGAACATGGCACCATAATCTATTTGAAGTAAGCGTACCTGCCCGGTCTTGCTGTCATACAAGTACGACAAAATTCCACTGTCTCCCTTTGTGCCACTTTGGTTCAACACGTCCTCCGCCAGCGAATCAAACACCACGTACCGCCCGTCTGCAGAGACCGCCGGATTCCACGAAATCAGGTCAGTTTCTTTTCCTAGCTGCGAAGTAGAAACGCGCTTCAATTGACCTTTCATTACATCGTATAGAAAAACGTCCATCACTCCGTTCTTGTCATCCGCTACCAGATTTGAGGCGTAAGATGCGAAGGCAATGTAACGCCCGTCAACAGACAGTGCCGGGTACCACGACGCGCCATTCGCAGGGCTGCCATTTGTCGCCTCGGAAACGCAGTGCATTTTAGCGTTTTCTAAATCGTATAGAAAGACGTCTTCCACACCATTCTCATCTTCGCTTATCAAATTGCTGGCGCTGGAAACAAAAACCAGGCTCCGCCCGTCCGCCGCAATCATGGGTTGGTAGGAGGCGCCGTTAGCTGGCTCGCCCGCGTCGTTTCGTGAAACAAGACGCACTTCCCCTGTCTGCAAATCCTTCACAAACACATCTGCCGCCTGGTTTGTGTCCTCCCCAATCAGATTTTGCGCGTACGAAACAAAAGTCACTCTACGACCATCCGCTGAAATAGAAGGAAAAAACGAGTTTCCATCTGCTTGTGCATTGTCAATCGCACTGGAAACGCGGCGTAACGACTTTATATGGTGATCGTATAAGAAAATATCCCACGCTTCGTTTGTATCTCCACTCACCAAATTATCCGCATCAGACTGAAAGACAACGTATCGCCCATCCGCAGAAACCCCGGGAGCGTTCGAGTTTCCTCTCGCCTCACCGCCATAAGTAGGAAATGAGATGTGTTCCAATCGGCTGGTATAACGATCGTAAAGGAATACACTCTCTTTTATTTTCTGGTTCCCATCAAACACATCTGCATACCTGCCTGAAAAAACAACACAACGTCCATCAAGCGAGACAGCCGGGCGATGAGCAATTGGATTGCCAACCAAAATTGCTTGAGATTGCGAAAGCGAAAATATTTCCTCAGTCATTGCGCCAGGTGAAACCAAGCCTGCTTGTGAGTACGCCTTAGCCATCTTCCCCTCACCCCGCAGGAACCCGAACATAACAACAGCCAGCAAAAATAAACCAGCCATCCAGCGCAGCCGCGGCTTGCACTTTTGTATAACGAAATCCATCCATTTTGCTTTTATTTCCATGCTCTTCACTCCGCTAACTAGCCATCTTTCCTTTATGTTGCAAGACGTATGCCAGCCTGATACCACTTCCTCAAAAACCACCAGGTTGCCGACCCCATCCGTATACATTGCGATATAATAGAAGGAATGTATTCCACAATATCACAAATAAAAAGGGACGACCATGAACTCATTCGCAAACATGATCCAGGAGTGGCAGGTTTTTTTCTCAGCCGTGGCTGGAGTAGCGGCTACGTTATCGGGCTTATTATTTGTTTCTATATCATTAAGCCTGGATATCTTCGCTGACGAAAACCAAGCTTTCGTAAAACACCTCACTCGTCAAAACCTGCAAAAATTTTTCTCCGTGCTGGTTATCGCCATTGTATTTCTCACTCCCCTCAGTCACCCTTTGGCTATCAGTATTACTTTAGTTTGGGCAGGTATAGCAGGCGTTATTGGTTCCTTGAGTCTGCGCAAAGAATGGTACAAAGACCCTAAATATCAAAAAATATTTTCCCTTTGGAGTTGGTACGGAATAACTTTGTTATCTTATCTGACCTTTGCGCTTGCAGGCATTGGTCTCTATTTTGGGTATTCAGACAGTCTCAGTTATCTCGTCGGTGCCATACTGACATTGATGATGTCTGCTAGCAAGGACGCCTGGGTGCTGTTGGTGGAAGTGCGCGCTAAAAATTCAACTCAATGAGGTAAACATGACCGATTGGCAAGACTCAATTACTGATGTAACCGGAATCCTGGTTGGGCACGCTCAGGACGAGCAGGCACTGACAGGCTGTAGCGTGATTCTGTGCAAAGGCGGCGCGGTTGGCGGGGTAGACTCGCGCGGCGGCGCACCGGGCACGCGCGAAACCGACCTGCTTCACCCTGGGCACATGGTGCAAAAAGTACACGCCGTCCTTTTGAGCGGCGGCTCTGCCTTTGGACTTGACGCCGCCAGCGGCGTCATGCGTTATCTGGCGGAGCAGAAAATCGGCTTTGACAGCGGAGTGGCTCTCGTACCCATCGTCCCGGCTGCGGTCATCTTCGACCTTGCTTTAGGCAGCGAGGAAATCCACCCCACTGCCGAGATGGGCTATCAGGCATGTCTGAACGCCACTGCCAAACGCCCAGCCCAGGGCAACGTGGGTGCAGGCACCGGTGCCAGTGTGGGGAAAATATTCGCCATGCCCCAGGCAATGAAATCGGGAGTGGGCAGCGCCAGCGTCGCCCTAACAGGCAGCCTCGTCGTGGCTGCCCTGGTGGTCGTCAACGCCTTTGGCGACGTGGTAGACCCCAACAGCGGTCAAATCCTCGCCGGTGTACGCTCGCCGGAGGTGCAACCCACGCCCCCAGGCTCACCGCTATGTTTCGCTAACACGCTGGAAGTGATGAACAGCCCCTACGGAGAGATGGTCTTCAAACACAGCCGCTCCGCCACAAACACCAGCCTGGGCGTCGTCGCTACTAACGCTCGCCTGACCAAAGAGGAAATAAACAAAGTGGCGCAGATGGCACACAACGGCTTTGCGCGTGCCATTCGTCCGGTACACACCATGTTGGATGGCGACACGATCTTTTCCCTCGCCACCGGAGAGGTGGATGGGAACGTAAATCTGATTGGTTCGTTTGCTGCTGAAGTAGTGGCGCGCGCTTGTGTAAACGCGGTTAAAACGGCACACCCCCTGGGGGGGCTGCCGGGCTTAGCGGGTTGAACCCGCTTCAGGCAAGAATATCTACGATCTTGCCCGTGCCTTCCAGGGAGGGAGTGGGCGTCTGCTTGATCATCTCCACGATTGCCTCTGCCATACGTTGCTGCTGTTCTTGCTGCTGCTTGAATATGGCAACCGACAATTCGCTGGTGATCTGAGAGGCGCTCATTCCGCTGGATGAAGAAGAAATTCCTGATACACTCATGTTCTTGTTATCGGCTTAACCTCTTTGAACTTTAATCAATTTTATCAAATTTTTTCTCATTTGTAAAGAAATCCATAGAATCAACATTCACAACTCCTCGCCCATCGTATAAGACAAAGCCATATCAAATACATATAATCCCAATTGCTGTGCCCGGCAATTCAATAAGGGCAAAACCCGGTTCTCCACACTGGTCAGAGAAAGAGGTAGAGGCAACCCCGCCACAACACTTTTTATCAAGCCACTTGCTTGATTTTGCAAATCGAGAATAGGATGGGGTTGTGTGCTCACAATCAAAGGATCAGTTACTTCATAAACAAGTGCTGCACTCAACACAACACATTGATGATTATGACACAGACATTGCAATGAGCATATCTGCATCGTATGCACGCGCCCATCTACGTACTGGATACTGCTCCCGCGCGCATCCTCACTAGAAAGAGAGTAAGAACCCGGAATGAGCACCTGGGCATTTCCTGTATACCCATAATAAATTCCCCAGCTTTGCGCTGGCACATCCACCCAAACTAGCGAACTTTCTCGCATAGGGAAATGATCCAAAGGCGAAACTAGCCCATTATAAGAGTAATCTCGCGCCGGCTTGGAAACAAAACGCGGTATAAGTGCACGACGTAACGATGTGTGTAATGGTTCATCTTCCATAAGGCATTTACTCCTGAACGCAAATATCATCTGTAGCATACAACCTTACAGAAACCTTGTCATCCTATGCGGTTTTGAATTTTTTCCCGAATCTTGAGGATAATACCAGGAGTTAATAATTCATCAGATCTGCACTGGAAGGACGAGAAAGCACACTGCCAAGAGATATGGACGGTATGTGTGAATATATAACAACTACACGTCCGGCACCCGGGTCATCCACACCCAACCAGGCACGCTGAGGGGCAAAATGGCGTGCCAACGCAGCAAATGCCCAGCGCGGCAGTTTACCAGAAAGCACCAGACCACCTTTCCCGCCCAGGGGAGGAATGTGAATCGCTTCTTCCTTCAACACCTCGTTAACTATAGAAAATTCCACCCAGCTTGCGTCATAATTCTTCCAATAAACGCAGTGTGGCTCTAGTGTATATGGCGCGGTTGTCTCTATTGGAACCGCCAACACCCAGCCATACCGAATGTCAAACAGGGCAAAGGGAGAAGGCAGAGCATGCACGCCCAACATAGCAGCCAGCCACACCGGTCCTCTTCCGTAAAGCGCCGCCGCTTGCGCGGACTGCACTTGCGCAGCGAGGCGCGTCAGGCTCTCTGGCTGCCACAAGTATTGCTCACCTGCGCGCGGAACATCCAGCATTGCCGCTAACTTACGTTCCAGTAGTGGTGGTAGAAGGGCACGGCTAATATGCTCGCTCTCGATCATAGCTGCATCCATGCGGAAAATTCCCGCCACACGATCTAACAGCGCGCCAAAGCTTACCCCTGTCCTACGTGCCGTAGCCTCACGCTCCAAGCCGCTGATGACACCTCGTAAATATGGATGCAATTGGTCAATGCGTTCTTCAGTTTTGAGTTGCGAGTGTAAATCTGCCACTAACACTAAATTCATTGGTTCAAGAATTTTATGCCAATACTCTTGCTCATTTGGGGTACGTTGTAGTAAAATTACGTGTGTACAGGCGGACAGTATATGAAATTGTTCGTCTTGGGGTTTACCGCCAATGTCCACCAAAAGGGGCAAAACGCGGTTTTGAATAGTATTTTGCATGTGTAGTACAAATTTACGCGAGTAACCCTGCTTGTGTTGCAGGCGCAGAGATTGGACCAACATTGAGTTTCCCTCATGGAACCAATCTCCTTCTCCATCCGGCACCGCACGCAGCAGGTATTGCTCCATACCCATCTGACGTAATTGTTGGCTAAGTAGATATGCCAACACAGATTTACCGCTATGCGGCGCACCGGCGATTAGAATGGCAGGAAAGGTATTCATGTGCTCATTTTACCTCATTAAACCCTCACACGGCGCAAGAGTAGTAGCAGAAGCATGAACGAAAGCACTACTCTCGTAGCCACTCTGGGCGGGCAGCCCCAAATTATTACCTTTACGTTAGACCTCCTCCTGGAACGTGGGGAAGCGGTACATCAGGTCATTGTAGTATATCCTGCTTCCAACCCGCGTTACCGTCAAGCATATCAAAAACTGGCGGGCGAATTCAGCGGCGACCGTTACCGCGACCTTCCCTGTCATTTGCGCAGCGCTCCCGTGCAGCACGGCAGCGAGGCTATAGAAGAAGCGCGTACTCCACAGGAAATTGAAGCGATCCGCCATACCTTTTACGACTTGCTCAGCGGATTGAAAGCGCAAGGAGAGCGCCTGCATCTCAGCCTTAGCGGCGGCAGGCGCATCATGGCGTTGACAGCCCTGGCTGCCGCCATGCAGCATTTGACCCCGGCGGACTGCGTCTGGCATATTTATACCCCTCCCGAACTCACCGAACAGGCACGCGCTGGTGAAATAATGCACGCCCCTACTGATAGCGGTTTGCGTTTGATCTCCGTGCCTTTTGTGCCCTGGGGAACGTATTTTCCCGGCTTGCGTCCTTTGCTGGAAAGCAACCCGGCAGATTTGCGCGGCGGCTGGCAAGACGAAGCCGAGCGCGAGCGCTGCCAACGAACTTGGCAGGCGCTCACGCGCCGCCAGCGTGACGTGCTGCGCTGCCTGGCAGAAGGCTTGACCCGCGACCAGGCTGCTGTCGAACTGGGTGTGGGAATCACCACAATAGACAGCCACCGCAGTGCCATTTTTAGGAAGTGTGCCGATGTTTGGGGAAACGATGCAAACCAACGCATAGACCTACATTTTCTAATCATTCATTTTACGCCATTCCTGCACAACGTAGATTGAGTGTAACACACATCCAAAACGCACGTCATCCTCAAGATTGCGGAAGAATATCCTCAAGCCTGAGGATGGCAAAAGGGCAAGAAAATTTGTAGAATATTCTCAGTTGGGAGGTTGAAAGAATAAAAAATAATGAAAGAGATTCGAGTAAAATTTGAGTCGGTAACTCCAATGTTCATTGGGGGTGCAGAAATGGCGCCAGAAATTAGAGTTCCTTCTTTGCGGGGTGTGTTACGCTACTGGTTAAGAGCCACACTAGGAGGAATTTTTGATGGTGATATTAATAAAGTAAAAACAGATGAACAAAATATTTTCGGCAGCGCCAACGAAGAAACTGGAGCTTCATCTTCTGTGATCATTCGGGTATGTAATCAAAATATAACAAATACAAATTTCTCTGATGTGACAGGGAAAATACAATCTTCCCAAAATTCCTCTTATAAATTCAACTTTCCGGGTATCGCTTATCTCTTTTTCTCTGGGCGAGGTGGCGGAGCAGGAGAAAAAGAAAGAGAAGGATTAGATGGATACTTTGAAATATGCTTGAGTACACGACCTGGATTATGGGAAGATCAAGATTGTATATTCGACAAAGCCTACGCTTCGTTATG